>DASZUP010000573.1:0-17604 GCA_035547635.1 Pirellulales bacterium | reverse complement strand
GAAAAAACGCGAAAAGGGGAACACATTCGCTGTCGGGGGTCGTTTCTAGCTGATCAATCAGCGCTCCACCGGGACGAGCCCGGAGGTGGCTGAGACGAACGAAGCAGGCACAGGCAATCCGAACGCGAAGGCTCTCTCATTTTGCACGGCCCAAGTCCAGACGATTCGCACCTGGTTTGCAGCGCTAGCTCAACTTGCCGGCTGCTTTTCCGGGTGCAGGTAGATGAAGCTCTTGCCGAGCCGGCCGCCATAGTTGCCTGCGGATATCTTCCGCAGGCCGGGCGTGTCGGCGGCGGCCCGGATGGCGGCCTGCGTGGCGGAGACAATCGTGGCTAGATCGCGGCCGTTGATAATGATTTCCATGATCGAGCCGACGCCCTCGGGCACGCGCGACTGCTCGCCCAACTTGTCGCGCAGCGTGGGGCAGAACTCCGCATACGTGCTGGCGATCGAAAACGAATAGCGGCTGCCGGCCTTCGATCCGCTGCCGGCAATGCCGCCGGGAAACGGCAGGATTACGCCCGGCGTCTCGGCCGCGGCTTGAGCGGCTTGTTCCGCAGCCAACAACGCCGCATCGACGTCGGCGCCGAGGAACCAGAGATTGCCGCCCATCAAGCCATCGCGGTAAGCGAACCTTCGTTCGATGACGAATTCGCCGCCCAGGATCGGCACGACCCACACGCGGCGGTTGAACCTCACATCGCGAAACTGATGGCCGTCGCCGAAAAAGGCGATCTTTCGCCCCAGCTTATAGTAGGGCTCGGCGTCGAGCACGTTGAAGCACGCGGCGGTCGGACAGGTCAGCACGTTCTGGCTCAACCGGACCAGCAGCGAGCGCTCAAGCGCTTCGACGCGGTCCTTGCGGAACCGCGGCACGTGAAACTGAACGATCGCGCCGGGGCGGCCGTCAGGAGTTTCAAAGCTGGCGTCAAAGCCCGGCCCCACGTATCGGTCGAGCCCCGCTTCGCAGTCGCACAGAATGGTGCTGGAAGCGTTGCCGGTCGCCGCAGCCACGGCATGGTCGAGCCAGCGCTTATCACGCGCGGTAATCAACGCCTCGGCGTACAGGCTGCGGAAAGCTTCGGCGTACGTGTCTTCGATTTCGGCGGGGCGATCCATAGCCACGGAGATCAGCGTCCTTTTCCCTGGTAGATCGCCTTCTCGGTGATGATCTTGTCCATGAAGATGTCGTGCGGCGCCGTGGGGATCTCGGGAAACAACTGGCATTCGAAGGCCAACGCGACCAGCGGCGCGTCGGGCCGCGCGTGCTCCAACAGCTTGTCGTAGTAGCCGAACCCGTGCCCCATCCGCGCGCCGCTGCGGTCGAAGGCCACGCCCGGGACCATGATCAGGTCGAGTTCCTTGACGTCGATCCGCTTTGCCGGCAGGTTTCGCAGCTCGGCCTTGGGCTCGAGGATTTTGTACATCCCCACGGCGAGCTCATCCATGCTCTCCAACAGGAACAATTCGAGCTCGCCGTCGACGCAGTACGGAACGACGATCCGCTTGTCGTGCGAGAGAGCCGTCGGCAGGTACTCGCGGGTGCGCACTTCGGTGCGGACGTCCACGTAAAACATGACCGTTTTGGCCGCGGCATATTCGGGCAAGGAGGCGAACTGCGCGCAGATAGCGCGGCTGAGCTCCTCCTTGTCGGGCTGGGCCTTGCGATTGGCGTGGGCTTGCTCGCGAATCTCTTGCTTACGCTGCTGAAAATCGACGACTTGCTCGTGGCTCATGTCGGGCGGTATCCCTCAATCGATGGGGTGCGAGGCGGGCGGGCGATGGATCCGTCGCATGCTATCGTACTGATCCAGGGAGCGAAGGCAACGGCAACCGGCCTTGACCTGAATGAGTACGACTGATATTCACATTCCGCTTTGGTTTTTCAGTTTCTAATAAAGTTGGGAGACCATCGAGCCGAAGCGGCCGAGAACGAGGTTGGCGCCCTGAGCTACGCAAATCACCTACGCACCGCAATTGCCTTAGTCCTGACGCTGACGGCGCTCGAGGCGCGCGCCCAGCGAATTCAGGTGCCGACGGTCGTGGAACCGGAAAGCCCGTTCTATACGGGCGCCTCGCCGGCTGCAACCTTGGACGGCACGGTCCAGCCCGCCTGGGATCCGTATGGCGGCGGCGCCCCCAGCGCGCAGGCCCCGGTGGCTTCGCCTTACGCTCAAGGCAGCACCATTCCCGGGGCGCCGGGCGTGGTGCCTTACGGCAGTCAGCAGGCCTCGCCCTACGGTACGTATGGCGAGAACCCGTACAATCAGCACCTACCCGACGGCACGGTGGCCCCGCAGCAACGCTTTTTGAGCGAGCTGTTTTTCGAGAACACCTATCTGGCCCGGTTTGGCAATCACGGCCTGGGCATCAACGACGTCGCACTAGGCGGCTCGTTCGCGTTTCCGATACTGGCCAATCCGGCGCCGATCTTCGTGACGCCCGGCTTCACGTATCACTCGTGGAACGGCCCGGCCTCAGGCAACTTTGCCGGCTCGCCCGATTTGCCGCCGAACGCCTACGACGCCTATCTCGACACCAGTTGGCGGCCGCAGGTCACCTCGTGGTTCAGCGCGGACCTGGACGTGCGCGTCGGCGTGTACAGCGATTTCAGCAAGGTCAATTCGCAAAGCGTGCGAATTCTCGGCCGGGGTTTGGGCGTGATCACCTTTTCGCCGCGCTGGCAAGCGGCCGTGGGCGTCTGGTACCTGGACCGTCTGACGGTCAAAATCCTGCCGGCGGGCGGCGTCATCTGGACGCCCAATCAGGATACTCGGTTTGCCATCCTGTTCCCTAACCCCAAGATTTCACAGCGCCTGGTCACCATTCGCAACACGGACGTCTGGGGCTATATCGCGGGCGAGTACGGCGGCGGCAAGTGGACCATTCGCCGCGCCAACGGAGCGGGCGACGTCGTCGAACTCAATGACATTCGCGTGCTCGCCGGCCTGGAGTGGTTCAATCTGAACGGGGCGCACGGCAATTTCGAAATCGGCTACGTCTTCGACCGTCACATCATCTACCGTAGCGGCACGCCGACGGCGCATCCGAGCGACACGATCGTGCTTCGCACCGGCTTGACGTACTGATTCAGGCGCACAGGCTGAGCGGCTCGAGCGAGCGGCTATTGGGCGCCGAAGCGGAGAGCAGTTCGACCAGCGCCCAATCGTTTGGCTGAAGCTGGTAATCGAGCGCGGCGCCCGCGGCGGAAACAGCTTCCAGCGGCACGATGGCCAGCAACAAGGAGTCGGCGGCAGGACTGACGGTACACGCGCGGGCCATCGTTGCGATGCGTCGAATCCGCCCGTCATGTTGCTCGGCGGCGACGTACGCGGACCCGTCCGCTGCGCCGTGCAGCGCACGCCGGTCGTTCCAATCGGCAATCGCCGGCGGAAGGGCAATCGCCAGCAGGTTGAAAGCCAGCGCAGGAGTAGGCGTGTCGCGGCGTTCCAACGTCTCGGGACAAAGCCGGCAGGCTGTCGATCGCGGCGCCGCTACTGCTCTCAAAGCCGCTTTGCCTGACGACGATTGCCAGCCCAGCATCGTTTCGATCTCATCGGCCGCCAGCCGTTCGAACGGCGCCGCATCGAAAGCGGCCTGCGCCGCTTCCAGGCTGTCCCAAGGCAACGCTTCGACTTCGCTCTCCAGCAGCGAGAGCCGATCAACGCCGAATTCGCCTCGGTGAATGCGCAAACTCATCTATCTCACCCTGTACTGCGATAAAAAGGCTTCATCCACGGCGACTCGAGCAGCTTCTTGCGGGCGCGAGCCCGAGCCGCGTAGATCGATTGTTCCGTTGTGCGAAGGCGCCGCGCCAGAATGCCGGCGCGGGCCTGTTTGCCTGCGTCGATGTCCGCCTCGATCACCGCGCGTTCCAACTCGGAAAGCTGGCTCATCGCCCGATGTACGGCCGACTGGAACTCCTCGCCCAGCACCCCCTGCTCCGGCGAACAGCGGTCGTTGTAAGCGGCGCCGCGCCGCAAGGGCACGGTCTTGCGCATCCGCAACCGTTCGCCGCGCAGCAGATCGCACAACCGCCGTCCGGCAATGAACAACAGCCATCCCCCGAGACTGCAGCCCCTCGCCGGATCGTAGGCCTTGAATACGCTACGAGCCGCGTCATGAATCGCTTCCAGCAGCAGGTGCTCGTCGTGTACGGCAGGGAATCGCCTGCGCAGCGCAGCACGCGCGCGGCCGCCGTGCTCGTCGAGCAGGCGGCGCATGCTCTCTTCGTGCGACCCATCGGACCACAGCTTTAAAATGCCGCTATCCGCCGCCTGGTCGCCGAGTCGGTTCGCGCTGGATTCAGCCATAGCAGTGGACATCAAAAACCCTGGATAAACGGCCGTTGCCGCCAAACAAGCGGTTCGCGGGACTTCGCTGGGTTTCCGTTCCCTGATTTGTCAGGACGCTGTGATGCAATCGGAGGAACCGGCCAGCCTGACCGCTGTAACCGACTCCTGCTGCACCTCTGGCGCCCATTCGTCGTCATTTATTCGAGCAGAATGGACAGAATTTGGCTACAGATCTGAGAAAAAAGCCTGAGCCAGGAGCATGTCGTCGCCGCAAACCCTTATCGCAAAATGAATTGCCACATGACCATGGGCCAGCGCGTGCGACCGAAAAGCCTATGCGTTATAACAGCATTCGATGCTTGCATAACGATCATGGTTTGAATTTGATATGAGGAATTGCTGATGTCCGAGGCCTTGAGAAACCGGTTGTTCGACGAACTCAATGCGCTGCCGCTGATCGACCCCCACTCGCACATCAATCCTCATGCACCGGCTTCGACCACGCTGGCCGACATATTGGGGTATCACTACTACACGGAACTGGCCCATTCCGCCGGGCTGCCCAAGGCGCGCATCGAGGAACCGAAACTCGAGGCCAAGGAGAAAGTCCGGCGTCTTGTCGAGGCCCTGGGCCCGTTGGAGAACACGATTCAATACAGTTGGCTCGTCGAGATGGCTCGCGAGTTCTTCGATTTTCAGGACGAATTGGTGACGCCCAATAATTGGGAGTCGCTGTACGACACCGCGGCGGCGCGAATGGCACAGCCGGACTGGGCCGAGCAGGTGCTGCGGAAAAGCAAGTTGGACGCCGTCTTCCTGACCAACGACTTTGACGATCCGCTGACCGGCTTCGACACGAGCGTCTATATTCCTTGCCTGCGGACAGACGACCTGGTGTTTCATCTGGGCAAGTCGGAGGTCCGCACCCGACTGGAAACGGCCGCGAACATGAGCGTCAACGACGCCGTGACGCTGCGTCAAGCCATCGGCCGGTTGTTCGAACACTTTGTCAGCCGCGGCGCCAAGGCCTGCGCGATCTCGCTGCCGCCCGACTTCGCTCCGCATCGCCTTCAGCCCGCCACCGCCGAAATAGCGGTGGCTGACGTGTTCTCGCACGGCTCAGCCGCGGCGCCGGCCCGCGCACGCGAGTTTTCCAGCTTCGTATTCTGGACCTTGGCCGAGTACTGCGCCGACTATCGCCTGCCGTTCGACTTGATGATCGGCGTCAACCGCGCCGTCTACGCCGCGGGCGTCTACCAGGGGCAGGATCTGTACGACAGCCGCGTGTCCTTGATTCAGTACCGCGAGTTGTTCAACGCTTTCCCGCAGGTGGTATTTCCCATTTCCGTGCTGGCCAGCGTGACCAACCAGGAACTGACTAGCTACAGTTGGATTTTCCCGAACGTCGTGACCAACGGGCATTGGTGGTACTCGAATACGCCGACGTACATCGAGCACGATGCGTCCGCGCGGCTCGAAGCCGTGCCGCAGACCAAGCAAATCGGCTATTACAGCGATATGTACAAGCTGGAGTTCGGGCTGCCCAAATTCGCCATGTACAAGCGGATCCTGGCCAAAATTCTTGCCGAGCGTTACGTCGTCGATCGGGGCTGGAGCGAAGAGCGGGCCCTGGCCCTGGGCCGGCAGATCTTGCGCGGCAACGTCGAGCGCATTTTCGGCATGGCGAGCTAGACGCTCGGCTTCCAGCGGCCCAGCGTCCACGCGGCCTGCGGACGGCAAACAGGCCCGAGACGAACGCCAACGGTCGTCGCTTGATTCGCCCGGCACAAGCCGCAAAACTGGAAACTGCGCGCTTTGCAAGGTATATGGATATAAGGCTTTTTCTTGAACCTCAATTTGGCGGGGGGAAATACGCGTGAATTGTCTCGGAGTCTGGCGGAAACTCTGGCTTTGCTTGCCGCTTCTGGTCGCTTTGTCCACCACCGTTCGAGCAGCGGATTCGAACTCCGATGCGCTTGAACGCTGGTTGGATGAGCTCGACCGCGCGATCCCTGCCCAGGCGGAGAAGTTTTCTGCGACGGATCGTGAGCGAATCGAAAAAGCCGCCGACGCCGTCGACCAGTGGGGCGTCTATATCGCCAGGTTCGACCGGCTGAACGCGGCCCAGACCGTACAGACCATGCGGCGATTGCTGGCCGCCAAGCAGCGAGTCGACCGCCGTCTGGATGCAACGCTCGACGTCCGGCGACAGTTCGCCGCCCTGGAACCTACGGAAACGCGGCACAAAGCGCTGCAAGCGTTCCTGGAAACCGCCAGCCGGCTGATCGATCTTTCCGGGCGGTTGCGCTATTTGCAAGTTGACGCGATGTATTCCTCGCTGCGTCGCTTGAACCAGGGTTCCAGAGAATTCGTTCAACTCGTCGATCTGCTGACGGCGTACAAGAGTTCCGTCGGCGCCACGGTGCTTTCGCAGCAACTCCTGCCGCAGCCTGCTGACGACCCGCAGCCGCCGACGCGCACGCCTGGCGTGCGCATTCGGGCCAATCGGCCGGTGCTTGCCGCCCCCAACGTTTCGTCGGCGCGCAAGCTGTTGGAACTGGCGGCCGCGGCCGGCGACCAGGCAATCCTGCCAACCCTCTCACAATTGCTCGAGAGCGGCCTGCTGACGGACGATTTGACGATCGCCGTGGCGGAAACGATCCGCAAGATCGGGCTGCCTCAGGAACCGCGGCCCGGCACTCCGGCCGGCCCTGAGATTCCGCCGATCACGCCGCGCAAGCTCTACGAGCACGTATCGCGAGTCTCCGCAGCGCGGTTGTCCGCCAATCTGACCGCCCGCCGCAAGGAATTACTCAGCTGGCTCGAGGTTTTGGCGAGCGAAGGGATCACGGGCAACCGTTACCGCATCGGCGGCTTTGAGGTGCAGGCGGGCGATTGGCTGCTGATGCGCAACCCATCTCCCTACAACCTGTTCACCGATCTGTCGCCCGGCTTGTTTACTCACGTCGGCGTCGCGGCAATCGAGGAAGGGAGCGACGGCGTTCGTCGCATGGTCCTGGTCGACTTGCCGGAACGGGGCAGCAGCATTCCGGCCACGAACGTCGAGACTTACCTGGCTCGCACGTTGCACTACTGCTTCTTGCGGCACCCAGACGCCGAGGTCGCCGCCGCCATGGGCCAGGCGGCGGCCGACGTGATCGGCAATGAGTCGCAATTTGATCTCAACTTTCGCACGGACCGGGTTCTGGCTCTGAAGGACGAGCCGCTGCAGCAAAAGAAGGTGCACACCTATTGCGCCGGCCTGTTGCTGCTGTGCTCAATCAAAACGTCCGCCCCGCGAACCGACTTCTTCCCGATCCCCGAGTTTCCGGCCGGCGGCCGCACGGTGGACAACCTGGCGAAACTGGGCTTGTCCATCGGCGACGACTTCATTTCGCCCACGGGCGCCATGTTCTCGCCGAAGCTGGAGATTGTCGGGCGTCGAGAGCCGATGTACGACCCGAAACGCGAGATCGAGGAAGAGATTTTCGATCATTTCGCCGAACTGCTGGAGACGCAAACGCTGGTGCCGTCGCCTGACTTGTTCCAGTCCTTGCGTTTAAAGATGGCCGAGGCGTCGAAGTCGAACCCGCTGTTGGCCCAGGCCCTGGCCCAGGCCGCGCAAGTGAACGCAGAAACCGACCTCGTCGCAGCCGCCAAAGCAGCCGCCGTGGTGGAAACGCTCGATGAGATCGCCTACAGTTGCAGCGACGATTTCCTCGATGCGCGCGACCTACTGATGGCCGGCCCCATCGAATCGCTGGCCGCGGAAGGCTACTCCCGCGAGGACCAGGAAGTGGCCCGGCAGTACTTCCAACGCCATGCAGACTTGTACCAGCAATTGCGAAGCAAGTCGCTCTCTCCGCGGCAACTGCGCGTGAAACTGGTCCAGTACTACAGCGAGCTCGGCAAGCACGAGTTGCAGCACCGGTTCTTCAAGCAAGCAGCGCAGTAGCGCTGCTCAGCTTTCGACTTTCAGCCGCTCCTTGAGCCGCTTGCCTCGCGGCGCCGGTTTTTTGCGCTCGGGCTTGGCCTGGCTGCGTTTCTTTTTCGAGCCCGGTCCGAATTCGCCGTCGAGCACGGGACCGCCGGGTGCAATTCCAGGAGGCGGCTGGTCGGCCGCCGCCGCGCCATCGGCGGCCGGCATGCCGGGCATGGCGCCGGGTCCCTTGGCGCCTCTCGCCTTGGCGCGGTCAGGCTGACGACGCAGTCCCAGACCGGCGCCAACCGGGTCGTCGGCGGCCGCCGGCTTGTTCTCGGCATCCGGCTTCATTTCACCGG
Organism: Pirellulales bacterium; assembly: GCA_035547635.1. GTDB lineage: Bacteria > Planctomycetota > Planctomycetia > Pirellulales > JAICIG01 > JAICIG01. The sequence continues at coordinate 9,028 of DASZUP010000573.1, read as the reverse complement.
CGTCCGGCTGTTGAGCCACTGCGGCGCCGATCGGCCTGATCGCCAGCGGCGCGGCTTCCATCGGCTCTTCCGGCTCTGAACCTCGCGGCAGCGAACCGGTGTCGGCCAGCAAAAAGCCCGCCCAGAAGAATGGATTCTCGGCCCGCGGCGGATCGTCCTGGCCGCCGGCTTTGACGCGGGGCTCCATCGTCGGATCGAGCGGCATGCGGGAAACTAATTCGACGCTTCGCTGCCAGGCGTCGGCCGCCGTCATCTCCGGCAATTCCTGTACAAATTCACGAGTCAGGTCATAGCTACTCTGACCGCCCGGGCGCCAGCGGCTCATCAGCACCGTGCGCGCGCCGGTCGACATCATCCCGCACAGGGTCAGGAAGATTTCGTTGGCGGCCTGCTCGGGCAACAGCCCCTTTGCGGCGTGCTCGGCCGACGTGCGAAAGCCGGGCAGGATAATTTCGTCAGGCCCGCCCCAAGGCAGCATGAGCCACTGGGCCAAGGCAGAGTCGGCTTTTTTGCCGTGGTTGAATTTCAGAGGCGACCAGCCGTAGGGATCCGCATTGCCAGGGGCGATCTCGCCATACACCACCAGCCGGTCGAACAAACAACCAAAAATGGAGGACGGGGCGGGCAATTCCTTGGAGATCGACAGCGCGCCGGGCACGACGCGGCTTAAGTCGTTGAAAGCATCAAGCGCAACCTCGTCTTCGTCTCGCGGGAACAACTTGCCCAGCGCTACCGCCGTGTTGAGCCCTTGCCGGCGGCGGCGCGGATCTCCCACGGCCAGTCCGACCGTGGGCGCGTAGCGAATACGAACCTTGGAGATCAACGAGGCCGTTCCGTCGCCATCGGGGACTTGGAGCGCTTCAAACGGCACGTACCATAGCAGGCCGTCCGGCACGATGGCCAACTCCTGGAACATGCCGCCGCCTAACTCGGCCTTGCTGTCGGCCGTCAGCAGCTCCATGATCTCCTTGGCCGGAGTCTTCCAGCCGTCGTCCGCCAGTTCTTCCGGCTTCAGCTCCTTGTTCTGTTCAAAATTGCCCCATTTTTGCAGCATCGATTGCACTTTGCGCACGAACGTCTTCGGCGACGACTTGACCGCCCAGGAGCCGTATTTGTCGCTGGTCATCAAGAACGCATAGGCATGCCGCGACGTGGAAAAGAAGGCCAGCAGCCCGTGCCCCTTGGGAAGCGTTTCCTGCACGGTTTTCGTGCTGCGAATCGGCGGAAACAGCAGCTTGCACGGCTCGCGCCGCAAGGCGATTTCACGCAGGATGACTTCCTGCTCGGCGCTCAACTGGGCCAATTCATCCAGTTTGGCCTGTTGCTGCTTGGCGGCGTCTTCATCGGCCGGAGTGAGCGGCGCTTGCCGCAACTCCATCTGCAACTGCTTGGCGCGACGCGAACGCTGGACATAGCCCGTATATCGTGCTTCCAATGCCACGCGCTGTTGCCGCGCTTCCTGATCAAGCACCGCTTCCGGTCCCTCCAGCAGCCAGCGCAGATTGAGCAGCCGGCCTCCCAACTCGAGCGTCGACATGAACCTGTGCCGCCGCGCCAAATCGGCGATCTCCAACGCCCGCTCATGCTCTTTGCGGGTAATCGCCACTTCGAACCAGTGTTCATAAGACAACGGGTGCGGCGTTACCAGCGAGGTCAGCGATTCCAGCGGATCGGTCGCCCAATCGGCGGGCGTCGGGTCGCGGAGCACGTATTCAAACAGGTCCATCGCCGTTCGGTCGTTCAAGGTGTTCCCTTGCCACATCGAATCGACCATGCTGATGTGGAACAACCACAGCGAGCCGCCCGACTGAAACGTCATGGCCGCGGCCAAGGCGGCGTTGCCGGCGACGCCTTCGGCCATTTCGTAAGAGGCCAGGGCCTTGAGGAAATTGAGCCGGGCGCCGAGCCTGCTGGTCAAGATGTTGGAGCCCGAGCAGGCGATGGTGGCCGTCCCCAACAGCGTCATCGCCTCAGACGGCCGCTCCATGGCGCAGCAATTGTCCGCGGAGAGCGCCAACATCGACGTCTGCAAGTGCGTCATTCCTTGGGCCGTGGCCCAAGTCGTCGCACCGGCCAGCGGTTCGTACATCTGCGGCTGATTCGTCAGCATGTGCGCCAGGAAGCCGTATCGCAACGCTTCCTCGACGACGGTCAGATCGCCGAAGGTACATGCCGACGCGGATGCTTCCAGGAAGAAGCCCTTGGCGGCATCCACGTTGCCCGACATCAGCGACAACCGGCCCAGTTCCATCAGGGCGTAGCAGGTCAACTGGTGGTCGAAGGTTCCGGCGGCGACCACACCGGCTTGCAGGGCTTTGACCGCCTCGTTGTTCTTTCCCGCCGCTGCGTACGCCATGCCCAGTTCGACGTCGACGAAGGATTCCGACCAGTGGTTAGGCAGCGCCGGACGTTGCGCCAGGGCGTTCAGCACCGAGTGCGTGAGCGGATGGCGAGGCGCCACGGGCCCCAGCAGCTCGCGCCAGCGGTACAGCGCCAGGCAGGTGCAGCGCACGATCTCCTGGGGGAAGATCGGCACCGCCTGAGCCATCTGCACCACTCCGCCTTGCACGACCTTGTTGTTATTGTTGATCTGGCCCTGCATGATCGGCACGCTGGCCGGGTACTGGCCGATCGCGGCGCCGCGAGTTGAAAGATACCAGGGCGCAAGCTGGATCTGCCCGGGGTTGGCCGGCCGAATGAGCGGCTGGAATTGCACGCTGGCCATCCACGAGGGAAACGTGACGTACAGGCTCAACGCGTTCTGGAAACAGCCCAGCGCCAGCGAATTCTGCCCCATCTGATAGTAGCACTCGCCCTGCATCGCCTGATAGCAGATTGAATCGATCCAGTTGCCGCCGCCCACGAACACCAGCGGGTTCTTGACCGACTGCTGCTGCATCAACTGGAAGGTGTTCAGGGCGGTCTGATAGTTGCCGCTATACAAGACCGGCAAACCGTTAAAATACGCAGGCGAGGGAAACGGTCCTTGAGCCCTGACCTCGGCCGCCAGCCCCGAGCCAATGACCAGAGCGGCCAGCAGTTTTACCGCGATCGTGGGGCCTGTACGATCTCGGGACACGAGAAAACGGGAAGTGGACATGGGCGTCTTCTCCAAAAGCGCAAGCGTAAGTACCAGCATATCGCGGCGCCTGCGCGCAAGCAAAGAATCTCGTGCATTGTAACCGTCGAAAGGGCAAACGGCGCAAGTCCGGGCGGATTTGCCATCTTTTTTTGCAAAACGGTCAAAGTCGCCGCCCTCGAAGCGACGATAACGAGGCTGTCAATTTTGCCGTCGGTAACGATCGCACGGATTGTCGCGGCCCGGCAGGCCCGACGCTTGTCGCGCATTGACGACAATCATACGGAGTAACGGCCATGAGCAAATCACATCACCGTCAGCCGGCCTGGACGCGCCTGGCAGGCGCCTTGAGTCTGGCGGCGGCGGTCAGCGCCATCGGTTGCCAGTCGGACATTGGCGGCCAGACGCTGCCCAGTCCGTATTGGCAGACCGACGACGTGCAATACTTCCCGCCGGGCCCTGAGTTCAAGCTCAGTCGTGAGGCGGCGGCGATGAAAGCGTTCAAAAACGAACAACTGCGGGCCGGCAAGGCGCCGGTACCCGCCGTTTCGGCCCCGGCGCCGGCCCCCGTGCCGGCCGACCTGGCGCCGTAAGCGATCCGCGTAGTCCAAGGGACGCGGCGAGTCCGCGCGGGCCTCGACGCCTGCCGGCCCCGCCGCGCGCAAGTTTCGTCGAGCGTTTGATTCAGTGCGGAAGACCATGCCAGCAACTCGCCGGACGGGGCCCTGCGCTCCGCGCCATTGGCATGCACTGAAGATGACGCTTGGGGGGACGACGCCCTTCGCGCCTGGCGCCCGAGAGATGCCCAAACCGGGTATTTCTGGGGCGCCAGGTTGACGAAGGGAATTAGGAAAACGGAGGTCGGGAGTCGGAAGGCGCAGATTGAGCACACTCGACCTTCACGCTGCACGGGGCTAATGCACCGTCGCTTTCCGACTTCCGACCCCCGGTTTCCGACCTTTGTTTTCCCGAAGGATTTTTGTCTATGGGCGACGCACAGTTCCTCGAAACCTTGCAGCACGCCGCCAATAACGTCTTCATCTGGATCGGCTTCGGCCTGGTGGCGGGGCTGCTGGCCAAGGCCATCATGCCCGGCCGCGACCCGGGCGGACCCATCGCCACGCTCGCCATGGGCTGCGGAGGCAGCGTGATCGGTTCGGGCTTGCTGATGTTCGCGGGCGGCAATCGCGTCTCGCCGATCAGCGTGCTCGGCTTTGTCGTCGCCGTCGGCGGCGCCTTCGTCCTGCTGTTCTTCTACCGGCTGCTCGCCGGGCGTTTCATCCGCGAGGACGGCGAGGGTTATTCCCAAAGCATCGCCGCCCGCCCGCCGCACTATCGGCGCCGCAGCCGCCGGACGGTCTACGAAGACTGAAGCAGCGGCCGGAAACGAGGCGTCGCACACGACTTGCTCGCCGGCTTTCAAACTGTAGGCGCTTCAGCCGTTTGCCAGTAGGCGACGGCAAAGCACACGCCTAAGGCCAGATCGACCAGGCCGAATCCCAAGACAGGCGCCGAAATGCGCTGCTGGGCAAACAAGACGATGGCGGCCAGGCCGAACGTCGCTTTTTCCAGCACGGCGGGAAGCATCAGCGGGCGAAGCCGCACGGGCTCGCGGCTGATCATCAAAAACGCCACTTGCCAGGCAAGAGCCACGCCGACGAAACCGTAAAAGTACTCCGGGTGCGTGATAGGCGGCGGATCGTTCTGGCTGATCTGCCGCTCCAGAAAGTAGTTCGGCGTCATCACGATCAGGCCGTACACGCCCGCCGCGCGAAACGCCCATTTCGCAAAAGACATACGCTGTCGCCTCTGAATGCTCGGTCTGTTTGGTACACGCCTGGCAACTCTGCCGGCGTCCGCGACAGGAATCTTACCCGGCCGCGGTCCGCTCCAGAAGCGACCGGCCTGCTCGTCCTTACAGCAAGCGTTCGTTTGCTTTGAACCCCGCGCTGGTCCGGGCGTGAAAAAGCGGCGAGGTTGCCGGATCCTGGGGCGCAACGACAGGCGCGCGCTGCTAAGATAGCAAACGCCGCCGCGTGCTGCGGCTGGCGGCGGCTGCAACTTCCTATCATCTCTACACGGGGCGGAAAGCGCACTTCGCGCGGCCAAGTCGTCACGCAACATGCCTGAGCACTACCAACCGACCTGGCGCCGGCCCATCGCCGACGTCTTCCGCCGCACGGCGCACGCCGCGGTGAAATTCTGCGTCCGCTTGGGGATTCACCCGAATACGGTTTCGTACTCCTCGATTCTTGCCTCGGCGGCTGCCGCCGCGTGCTTCTGGCAAGCACTGCGAATTCCGGTGCTGCTAGTCCCCGCCGTCGGCTTCTGTTACCTGAGGCTGTGGCTCAACATGCTCGACGGCATGGTCGCGCTGGCCTCCGGCAAGGCCAGCCGGACGGGCGAAATCGCCAACGAACTGCCCGACCGAATCTCGGACGTGGCGATCTTCGTCGGCGTTGCGCACAGCGGGTTGTGCCACGTATTGAGCGGCTATTGGGCGGCCATCTTCGCCTTGCTGGTCGCCTATGTCGGCACGCTGGGCCAGGCCGTTGGCGTTCAGCGAGAGTTCAGCGGCGTGATGACTAAGCCCTGGCGGATGGTGACCTTGAACGTTGGGGCGTGGTGGACCCTGGCGCTATTGGCCGCGGGCCGCGACTGGCATTTGGGCCCCTTGACGATCCTCGATTGGACGAACATCGTTGTCGTCGCCGGCTGCCTGCAGACGATTGCCGTTCGGCTGGTGCGCATCGTCCGTTCGTTGCAACAACTTGGGCCGCCGACAAAAGGCAAATGACCCCCTCAGCACGCGGCGGCCGGGCTCGATGCTTGGAAACCTCAAGTCCAAGAAGCTGATCGTCATCAAAGGCCTGCTATTCGGCGTCTGCGTGCTGCACAGCGCCGGCGCGCTGCTGCTGCAAAGCCTCTCCTGGCAAACTGCGGCGCTGATTGCATTGCTGGTCTGGTCCTCGGCCCGTTTGTATTACTTCCTGTTCTACGTGCTTCAGACTTATGTTGACCCGTCGCTCAAATATGACGGCCTGTGGGCCATGTTGTCGCTGCTGTTGGCGCGCAAACGCGAGCAAGACCGCTCATCCGGCAGCGAGGGCGCAAGACGGCCGCAGGAGTGACTTGCGGAATTCCGCCGGCTAGAATGCAGTGCATGGGGGAGAATCCGTACCAGGCGCCGGCGGCAGCGAACGATCGTCAGCCCATGCGCTGGTTCTTTCTTTCCTTCTATGCGCTCGCCATCGTGTGGGGTCTCCGGAACGTGGAATACGGGCGTCCGTCCGCGCTTGACGTCCTGACGCCTGTGGCCGAAGCGACCTGCCTTGCATGGTGGGCCTTGTCGGATGCAAGACAAAGAGGGCGCCCCATCCCGTTCAACGTGCGAGCCTGGTTCTTCCTGCTGGCCTTCATCGTCGTGCCAGGCTACGTCATTTCAAGCCGCGGTTGGCGAGGCATCGTCTGGGTCGCCCTCAACGCCTTTGCCTGGTACGCGCTCTGCCTCTTCACAATGCTCCTTGGCAGATACGTAGCGTTCGGAAGTGCGTAGCCGCTTGGTTCGTGGTTCCGTCGCGCGCAGCCCCGCGGCTGGCAGCATGCCTTCATCGGCGAGTCTCCGAGAAAGGCAAGGCGTCCCGCGTTCTCCCGCTGCAATTCACTATCTACCGCCTGGCACTTCGAATTCGCCGCTGCGAGCTTGACAAATTCCCTTGCAATTTACGACGCCTGTCGTAATAATCCGCGAAGATTTACTACCGACGTCGTAAACGAGATGCCGCATGGCAAAACGCAGCGGAGTTCGCCGTCTTTCGGCGGCGGAAATGGAGATCCTGCAAATGCTGTGGAAACACGGCGAAGTCACGCTGTCGGCGGCGCATCAGGCGTTGGGCCTGCCGATCGGCTATACGACCGTGCAAACGAGGCTCAATCGCCTGGTCCTTAAAGGGTTGGTGAAACGCCGCGACGAACGGCCGGCCCGTTATAGCGCCGCGGTCGCACAAGATGCCGTCAGCGCCGGCGATCTCAATTTGCTTGTCCAGCGCGTCAGCGGCGGCAGCGTCGTGCCGCTGGTCGCACAGTTGGTCCGCGATCGTTCGCTTACCGCCGCTGAAATCGCGGAGCTCAAGCAACTCCTTGATGCCGCCGAGCAACGATTGCAAACCGAAAAGCGAGGGAAAAAGCCATGAACGAACTTGCGGCGTGGTTATCAAGCACGTTACTGCGCACAACCATCGCGCTTTCCGTAGCGTTTGCGATAGGCAGCGTCTTGCTGTGGTTAACGTCCTGCCGTTCGCCCGGCGTCCGCCGTGCAATCTGGATCATCGTCTTGCTGCAAGGCTGGATGATTGGGCGATACGCTCTTGCTATCCCCTGGTACGAGGTCCAGACATTTCAGGCGCACGTCGTCGTCGGCGACCCGTTGCTGGAAGGCGCCATGCCCTCGGCTCTTGGACCCCAGCGGCAACTCCCCGTTGCAGCCAGAGACGACCGTCTGGTTGAGCAGACTCCAGTTACCGAGCGGGCGGCAGGTTCTATCCTCTGGAACTGGCAAAGCGTCTTAGGGCTCGCCTGGTTGCTTGGCGGCCTGGTGATCGTTCTGCATTGGGCCGCTGATTATTGGCGATTTGTGCGCAACGTGCCGCTGGGCGAAGCCGCTTCGGCAGACGACGAAGAGGCATGGCGTCGATTGTTGGCCGAGCGGGAGGTTGCCGAGGCGATTCCGCTGCGAATGACGGAAAGCGTCGGCCCATTGCTTTGCCGCGTACCCAGCGGTTATTGCTTGCTGGCGCCGCGAGCGTTTTGGCAGGAACTATCGAACGCAGCACGCCTGGCCGTGTTGCGGCACGAGTTGGCCCACTACGAGCGGGGCGATGCCTGGAAGTCGCTCCTCGCGCGGCTTCTCGTCTTGCCGCATTGGTTCAATCCGCTGGCGTGGCGAGCGCTACACAACTTCGAAGAAGCGGCCGAGTGGGCCTGCGACGACGCCGTGCGCCGAGACTGCCCGGACAGTGCTCCGCTGTACGGCAGAATCTTGCTGGCTCTGGGAGCGGCCCAGACGCCGCGAACGATCTTGAACAATGCGGCGCGGGGCCATGGCCTGGGGCTGCGAATTCGACGCATTGCGGCGCCCAACCTTACGGACGACTCTCGCATGAAAAAGGCGTGTCTCCTCGGTGCCGCACTCGCCTTGCTGCTGGCCGGCGGCGCCGAGCTCAAGCTCTCCGTCCAAAATGCTGCCGCCCAAGGTCGGGCGAAAGGAGACGCCAAGAGCGAAGTCCGCGCTAAAGCGGCCCAGGTATTGCTCCAAGCAGCCAGGAAGACCAGCGAAATCACGACGAAGGAGTACGACGAAGGGACGGTCACGTTGACCATGGTTTACGTCTGGTCGAGGCGCCTGCTCGATGCTGAGCGTGCATTGGCGAAGAACCAACAAGAAGACCTCGAAGCGCTGCAAGATCACCGTCAGCGAATGCAGCGGCTGCTGCAGAAGACGAAAGCGTTGCATGAAAAGGGCGCCAGGGGCGGCGAAGAACAAAAGCTGCGGGCCTTGGAGTACTACGTCGCGGAAGTCGAGCTGTGGATTATCGATGCCGGCGGCGAGGCGACGAATAACGACGCGGAATAGAAGAATGCACTCGCTGCCGTTGCGTGCGTTCCGCTGGGCATCATCGAGAATCCACCAATATTCTCTGCATGCCGGGAATTTTTTCGGCCCCTGAGGCGTCTTGAAGGTATCTGGACGACTTCAAACGCACTTCTCTTCCTGCAACTCCAGGAGCCGATGCCATGTTCGTGTCATTTGGGTTGTTGCGCGCGCAGATGCTGTCGTTAGGCGCCGTTTTGCTGGCCACGCTGGCTGGCTGTGGCGATGCAGGCATGGAAAAGCTCGCTCCGGCCCCCGCGGCCGCGCCCGCAGGGAGCGAAGTGATGTTCGAGGCGACC
>DASZUP010000572.1:0-2664 GCA_035547635.1 Pirellulales bacterium | reverse complement strand
CTGTTGTCCGGCAGCGCGACCGCCCGGGTTCCCGGCGGCTGATTGGCGAAGTCGGTCTGCGTTTCGGCCAGGTCGTCGATGGCGTCGAGCAGCGTTTCGGCTTGCAGCCGCCGCGGATAGTACCGCGAGTAGTTCTGCCGGTCCGCCAGGTTGTACTTGTTCGGGGTTTCGCTCAACTGATAAGCCTGCGAGCGGGTGATCTCGCGAATCAGATTCTTCAAGTCGAACCCGCTGGAAATGAAGTGCTGCTCCAAGGCTTCAAGCAGCGCGGGGTTGGTCGGCGGGTTCGTGTCGCGGATATCGTCCTCCGGCTCGATCAGGCCGCGCCCGAAAAAGTGCTTCCAGTAGCGGTTGACCAGCGCCTTGGCGAAGAACGGATTGTCCTTGGAGCTCATCCAGTCGGCCAGTCGCAGCCGCGGGTCTTCATCCGGCGCGATCTCGGGCATGGCGTCGCCGAGCGCCGCCGGCTTCAGCGGCAGGCCCGTCTTGATGTTCGTCGCCACGGCCGTTCCGCGCTTGTGGAAGATCAGATCCTCTCCGCGGACTCCGGACGGCTTTCTGCCGACCTGAGTGAAGAAAGCCGCCAGACCGTAGTAGTCGTCCTGGCTCCAGCGCTCGAACGGATGATGATGACATTGAGCGCATTGCATGCGCACGCCCAAAAAGAGCTGGGCCACGTCTTCGACTTGCTGCTTCGGCTCTGTGACGCGTTTGTACCAGGCCACCGGCGGGTTGCCGATCACGGTTCCGGTCGCGCCCAGCAGTTCTCGCACGAACTGGTCATAGGGTTTGTTCGACAGCAGGCTATCTCGCACCCAGGCATGGAAGGCGAAGTTGGCGACGATGTCGCTGGCGTCGTCCCGGCGATTCTTCAGCAGCGCGGCCCACTTGCTGGCGAAAAAGTCCGCGTAGTCAGGGCTGCGCAGCAGCGCGTCGATCGCCTGGTCGCGTTTGTCCGCGTCGGAGCTGGCCAGAAACGCCTTGGCTTCTTCCTCGGTAGGCAACCGGCCCGCTATGTCCAGCGTGACGCGGCGCAAAAACGTCGCGTCGTCGCAGACGGGCGACGGCGGAACGCCGATCTCTTTGAGGTTGGCGAACACGTGCTCGTCGATGAAGTTCTTCGGCGGCGGCAGGTTCTCGACCGGCGCTCCCAGCGGAACCGAGGCGCTGTAGACGGCCACGCGGCCCTGGTAGCGCACCATCACCGCGACATTGCCCGAGATATCGGAGATCTTCACCAGGCCGCGATCATTCGCCTCGGCCATCGCCGCATCGTTCGACTCGTAAAGCGCCAGGCTGGTGACGTCCCGAACGCTGCCGTCGGAATAATGCGCCAAGGCCTTGAGTTGCAGTTGCCCGCCTCGCTGGATCGAACTGCGTTTCGGCTCGACCTCGAACGACGCAAGCTGGGGTTCGCCTTCAATCTGGTACGGGGCGCCCTGGGCGATCCACTCGCGCAGCAGCGCATAGCCTTCCGACGACGGATCCAGACGCAGCCCGCCGCCGTGCGGTATCCGGGCGGAGGCTTTCATCAACAGCAAACTGCGATCGGGGGCGGCGGCGAACAGCCGCCGTCCGCGTCCCTCCTTGACCAGATGCTCGTAATCTTCCAGCGGCTCGAATCCGAGCAGCGACAACTGGAATCCGTTCTGGCCGTTGCCCGCCTTCGCGTGGCAAAAACCGATGTTACAGCCGGCCTTCGTCAGTACAGGCTCAATGTCATTGACGAAGCTCACGGGTCGATCAACGCCAGCCGCATCGGCAGACCGCGGCGAGACGGCAAAACACCAAACCGCAGCCGGGGCAAACACCAGGAAGTGCTGCAGCAGCCGTTGAGAGGAATTGAGATCAGGGTGGGACATATCGTTACCGCTGGAAACCGCGTTGGGGGGCGTGAGTGGCGGGGCGGGCGTAGGGGGCGGGAAGAACCTGCTCCGGGTCAGGCCCTCCGAAATTGAGGCAAACGCATTAAACCAACATTTCCGGTAGCGAGCGAGACCGATAGCCCGACCGGTCCCGCGCTAGCCCTGATTGTAACACGTCGCCCCAACAGTGCAAAAAAAGAGAGCCAATGCAACTTCCCGCCGAGCCGACGCCGGTCGGCGGCTGGGCTGCGCAAAAGGAGAGGCTGGATGCATGTGTGAACAGAAGGGAACGAAGGAAACGAAGCCAAGGAAAAAAGCAGCAGTCGATACGCCCGAGCCAATCAGATTTCTTTTTGGGGCGCGGGACCGCAACGATCACGCGAAACGAAGGAAGTCGCCTTGCACGGCCGAGCGGGTCTGGGCCTCATCCTTCGTTGTTTCTTCGTTCCCTTCGTTTCCTTCTGTTCAATCTCGCTTGCTGTCGCCTCGAATTCCGCAGAATCACGGTCGCTGATTTAGGGTTGCACCCGAATCTTGGTTTTCGCCCTTACCGGCCCGCTTCGGGCACGCCCCCCCTCTGCCGGGTGCGCAAAACCTTAGCAAGTCTTAGCGCCGGCGATCAACATCTCGCCCCCCCCGGGATGGCGGGCGAAGGCAATCCTCTCTCTCCTCTCCTTCGGGGAGAGGCTGGGTGAGGGTCTTCTTTTCTGGCGCGAACGCTCCGCGTAGGCGCCCGCCTCTCGACACTCTGCGTCCTTTCCGTCCCCTCCGCGAGCTCGGTCGCAGCCCGAACTTTTCC
>DASZUP010000571.1:0-3488 GCA_035547635.1 Pirellulales bacterium | reverse complement strand
GAACTTCGACCAGCTTTCGATCCGGTCGTGGCGAGCCGCGTAGAGCGGCTTCCACTGCGGACGAACCGGCGGCTTGCGCAGCTTCATGCCGGCCTGGGCCGGAGTGCGGTCGGCCTTGAGCTTGTTGCACTCCAGGCAGGCCAGCACGCAGTTCTCCCAACTCGACGCGCCGCCGTGCGACCGCGGGATGACGTGGTCGATGGACAACTCGTCAACGGCCGGTTGCACGCCGCAGTACTGGCAGGCGTAATGGTCGCGCTTGAAAATGTTCCGGCGGCTGAAGGCCACAGCCGCCTCGGGCAGCCGATCGTAACCGGACAGCACGACCACCTCCGGCACGCGCAGCCGCCGGCTGACCGCCTGCACGAACGGTTCGCCCTCGCGCGGCGCCAGCCGAGACCAGTCGGCCCAGTCGTAGAGCTGGTAGTCGTGCGGGTCGACGACGCGCGCCGCCTCGTTCCACAACATCACCAACGCCCGGGCCACCGTGGCGACGTTTACCGGCTGCCAGTTGCGGTTCAGCACCAGCGCCGGGCGATGAAGCATTTTGGCGACCATGGCTGTTGCTCTTTCTTTGAAGATTCAATCACGTAACAAGTTCGATCTTGCCAGCCTAGACAAAAGTCGCGGCCGATGGGTTCGTGCCGATTTCGGAATCCGGAACAAAGCCACAGAGATTCCGATCGCACAACCTTTCCGATCTCCGACTTCCGGCTTCGGAAGTCGGAAGTCGGAAGTCGGACGCGCGCCTCAGTGTTTGCAAGATCTTGCACCTGGCTCTGGCGTCTCTCCGTCATGGTTCAGCATAGACGCCAATGCAAAAAGGCCCGGCGTCTTGTGACGCCGGGCCTCTTTAAAGAGCCTTGTCTCGCGGTGAGGGGCGAGCGTCACAAACGCAACGGGCGCATGCAGAGCCAATTGGCGCCGTTGTCAACGGCTAACCGCATGCTTTCGCATTCGTTGCAGGTGGTCGCTCGAAGGTTCGTCATCGCCTATCTTACTTGCGCTGGGAGGTCGTCGTTCGTGAGGAGGACGCCGATCGCGTGACCGGCGCGCGTGCCGGGGGCCACCCCTTTAGACGCAAAAGGCTGCGATTGGTTCGCGCGAATTCGACGCTTCGCGCGCGAGCGTTCACGTTGCGTTGCGGCCGCCGATTCACGCGACGCTTATGCTTCCGCCGTGTGCCGGCGTTCTGCTATCGCGTGCGATCGTAGAATTCCGGGGAGCCGAGAATGCCGGCTTGGATCAGGTTGTCGTGGTTGCTTTGGGCGAGAATGCCGTCGAAGTGGGCCAGACCGGCGGCATCGACGGGTCGGAGCAAGTACGCCCGATAGTAATCGTTCACCTGGTCGTGCAGAGATTCGGTGCTATCGACCACAAGGCCGGCCGCGTAGGCGCGAGAGTGGCCTGCCGCGAAGATCTGGTCGAAGTACGACTGGGCATTGCCGCCGGGGGCCCGGCTCAATTGGTCCTGGAAGACGGCGTCGATGAAGCCCGAGTTGGCGCCGCCGCCGCGCACCTGGAAGTACTCCTCCGAGCCGTAGAACATCGATTTGATCTGCGATGAGGTGAAGCCCTCGTCAAACAATTGCAGACAGTGGGCGAGCCCCGGCGCGTCGGCGTCGCGGTGCAACAAGTTGGTGTAAAACCCTTTGATGACGTCGGTGCGCGATTCGAGACTGTCGACGATCCCCAGGCTCACGTCGGCGCGGGTCCACCCGCCGGCCAGCAGACCCAGCCAATAGGTCTCTCCTTGGGAATCAATCTCGCGGTGGAGAACGTCCAGGTAGACGGCGGCCAGGAAACCGTCGTTGCTGGTCGACGAACCGGACCTGGTCCAGGGCCCTAGCGTGACGGTGGCGCCAGTCTGATTATCCAGGTTAAGCGTTGTGCTGCTGCCGCCATTGTCGTCATAAGGGAAAGCATAGGCATGGCCGCCGATCATAATCGGCGTGCCGTTGATCGCATATTCGTGCAGGAACCTGGCGTATTCGTTGTAGGGCCCCGTCTGATAGTAATTGCCGGTAACCTGCCACTGGGATGAGTCGAGCAGCGCGACGCCGCGGTTGAGGGCGGCTACGACCTGGTTTTCCAGATCTCCCAAGATTCCCTGCTGCGTAGCAGTCAGCCCGCCAGGTTGGTTGGCATAGTCAGCGAACACGCCATTGTTGGCGAATACCATCTGCCCGGCCGTCTCACTCTTTTGGTGCAATAGCCACGAGGGGGGCGGCGGCGCGGAGGCGTAGGACACGGAAGATAAGGATGACGATGACGGCGCGTTCGTCGAAAAGAACGGCTCGTAGATGTAGAACGTGTTAGTTCCGTTTGTGAACTGCAGCACGTTGTAGGTCTGAGTGTGGCCGTTGATATCCGTTTCCGTATGCGTCGTGCGCGTTCCGGTGTAATCCGTGCCGTCCTTATTGGAGTGCAGCGTGAGGCTCGTCGTGCCAGTTTCGAACAGCGTTTTGATCACGCTGTCGAACACGTAGCCCAGCTCGCTGGAGGTGGTGATGTCGGCATCCGCCGGGTTCACAATGCGCAGCGGAAGCCCCTGGCTTTGAGCGCTGGGGCCGACGATCAACTGGTTATAGAGATTGCCGGGCGGATACTGCGAGCTGAAGGCGTTGATGATCTGATTGCGAGCCACGTCCGTCGAATCGGTCACGCCGGCGGAGTAAGACGTCGTGGTCACGGTGTCGTTGCTGTCGCCAGTCAGCGTCATGGGGATGCCGAACTGGTCGACCTGCGTGGTGTCGATCGTCATCTTGGCCAGGTCGGGATTCGGGGCGCCGGCGGCGGCGCTGCCGTTGGCGTCCAGGTTCACCTCGAAGAAGTCGTAAATGTAGTCGGCGCTGCCGGAGGAGGGCTGAACCACGCTCCAAACGCCTGAGCCGTTGTCCTGCGTGGTCAGCGGAGAGGTCAGCCCGGTCGGCCCGACGAAAAAGTAAATCCGACCCGAGTTGATCGGCATATAAGGGACGGCAATCGTGGTCGTTCCTGAGGCGGCCGCCTGGAAATCTGGCAGGGCGCTGTTCGTCCCGTGTCCGGCATTCTCCGTGCCGTTGGTATAGTCCTTGAAGTTCACGAACTTGTAGTGGCCGGGGGAGTCTTGATAGAGGGTGTAAAAGTCGTGGACCGAGCCGCCGACGCTCGACCAGAACATGGAGTAGTAGATGTCGTGTTTGCCGTCGTTCGGAAGGCCGGTCTGGTTGGGGATTGAAATATCGAACGTCTGGTGCGTGGCCTGGAACACCGCGTGGTACGTGGTGTCGAGCGTGCCGGTTTCATCTCCGGCGCCAACGTTGTACGTGTCGCCTACGACGGAGCAGCCGGTGAACGACGTGGCGGTGGTTCCTGTGTAATGGATGGTCGCCACGCCATTGGTTGTTTGGACGAACAGATGCGC
This sequence comes from Pirellulales bacterium, assembly GCA_035547635.1. Lineage (GTDB taxonomy): Bacteria > Planctomycetota > Planctomycetia > Pirellulales > JAICIG01 > JAICIG01. Next base: position 82 of record DASZUP010000571.1, on the reverse strand, counting down.
GTTGGAGGAAGTGAAGCCAGCGGTAGACGTCACTTGCAGATCCGCGATGGCGCCGGAGTTGAGGGTGAAGGCTGAGGTTATC
>DASZUP010000570.1:0-3202 GCA_035547635.1 Pirellulales bacterium | reverse complement strand
TGGCGGATTACCCATTCTTTGCTCGCTACGTTGAGCGAGCCGAGAATCTTCAACAGCGAGTCCGAATAATCGGTGCGTTCAGGCAGGGCCAGCGGCGCCACGGCCGGAGCCTCGTAAACGGCTTCGCGCACCACAGGCGGGCGGCCGCCGTGCAGGAATTTCATGTCCAGGTCGGCGACCTGGCGGCCCTGGTAGTTCAACTGCAAGCGGCCGGTCGGCACAAAGCTGCCGATCGCCGTGGCTTCCACGCCTTCGCTCGCGCAGAGCGAGCGGAACGCTTCCCACTTGTCCGGCGGCACGGCCAGCACCATCCGCTCCTGCGCCTCGGAAATCCACATCTCCGCGTACGACAAACCTTCGTACTTGAGCGGAATGCGGTCCAGCCAGACCTCGGCGCCGATGTGTTCGCCCATCTCGCCGACGGCGCTGGAAAAGCCGCCGGCGCCGCAATCCGTGATGGCGTGATACAAGCCGCGGTCGCGCGCCGCCAGGATTACGTCCAGCAGCATCTTTTCGGTGATCGCGTTGCCGATCTGCACCGCGCCGCCTGAGACCTTTTCGCTCTCGCTGGTCAGTTCGGCGGAACTGAAGGTGGCGCCGTGAATGCCGTCTCGTCCGGTCCGCCCGCCGACCGCTACGATGTGATCGCCGGACTGGGGCGCTTTGCGGGTTTTGTCCACGGGCAGCAAGCCCGCCGTCCCGCAATAAACAAGCGGGTTGCCCAGGTAGCGAGGATCGAAATAGACCGCGCCGTTGACGGTGGGAATGCCCATCCGGTTGCCGTAATCGCGCACGCCGGAAACGACTCCCTTCATCACTCGCTTCGGGTGCAGCACGCCAGGCGGCAATTGCTCGGCGGGCGTGTCGGGCGGGGCGAAACAGAACACGTCGGTATTGCAGAACGGGCGGGCGCCCAAGCCGGTGCCGAGCGGATCGCGAATCACGCCGCCGATGCCCGTGTTGGCGCCGCCGTACGGCTCAAGGGCAGACGGGTGATTGTGCGTTTCGACCTTGAACACCAGGTGGAACTCTTCATCGAACCGCACGACGCCGGCGTTGTCTTCGAACACGCTGACGCACCAATCGTCGGCGCCCAGTTGGCGCCGCACTTCTTGCGTGGCGGCGAAGATCGTTTCCTTGAGCATGTTGCTGAACTGCTGCTCGCCCCGCTCGTCGCGATAGCGGATGCGCCCGGCCAGCGTCTTGTGGCTGCAGTGCTCGCTCCAGGTCTGGGCAATCGTCTCCAACTCGGCGTCAGTCGGGTCGCGGTCGAGCGAGCGAAAGTAGTCGCGGATCGTCCGCATCTCAGGCAGCTTGAGATAGAGCTGCCCTTCGCGACTGAGCCGCTCCAGTGCGGCGTCGTCCAACTCGCGGATGGCCACGGTGAGCAGTTCGAAGTCGTACGGGGCGCCCAGTTCCAGCCGGTCCATTTTCAGGGGACCGACGACAACCTGCTCGATCGCATCGTTGGCCAGCAGTTTGCCGCACAGCCGTTGTAACTTGTCGTCCGGAAGATCGGCCAGCCAGTACTTGCGGAAGGTGCGCACCGCTTCGGCTTGCAGGTTGAAGTCGGCGATGGCCGCCAGCGCGCTTTGCGCCACGGGATCCATCACGCCTGGTTTGGGCAGCACGTGGACGACGCGCTGCTGGCCGTCAGGAGGTTGGTCCAGGGCCGCATCGCCGGCCGGCGCCACGACGAACCGTTCCACGACTTCATCGGCGAGCAGCTCCCGGGCGAGCCGCGTAATTTGGGCGTGGTCCAAGTCCGCCTGAATCAGGTAACCGTTTGCCGCTGCGACGCGCAATTCCGCCGCGATCGCCAACTCGCCCGCGTCGGCGGCCACTCGGGCGCCGACCAGGTCGGGCTGGCCGTTGGCCGGATATATATCAACTTGCCAAAGCATCTCGCCTGCGCTTTGCTTGTAAAAGAAGTTCCTTCAGTTTTTTTCCGTCGCCGCGTTCCAAAGCGCGGCGGAGAGCAGCCAGCGACTTCTCATAGCGGCCCAGCGCCGACAGGATGTGCGTCTGGTTGGCAAGAAAGATCTGTTGCCATAGTTCCGGGTCGCCTGCGGCGATCCGCGTCGTATCGAGCCAGCCGCCGGCCGCGAATTCCAAATCGGCGGCCGGCGTCGCCGCCGCCAGGGCCGAAGCCGCCAGGTGAGGCAAATGGCTGGTCGCCGCCAGAATCCGGTCATGCGCCGCCGCCGACATACTGACGACATTGGCCCCCAAGTCCGTCCAAAAAGCGAACAGGGCCGTATAATCCTGCTTGCGCGTCGCCCGGGTCGGCGTCACGATTACCGTCTTGCCTAGGAACAGGTCGCCCACCGCCGCCGTCGGGCCGCTCTTCTCGCTGCCGGCCAGAGGGTGGCTGCCGATGAAACGAGCTCGGCCAAGGGACTTTCCTTCGAGCGCGGAGACGATTTCCGCCTTCGTGCTGCCGGCATCGGTGATCAAGCAGTCTTGGGGGCACGCTTCCGAGGCTGCGCGGACGTCCGTGACGATCCGACCCACGGGAGTGCAGATGACGACGAGTTCTGCGTTCGAGACGCCTTTGGCCAGGTCGAGCGTTGTCGAGGTCACGGCGCCCGCCTGCCGCGCCGCTTTCAACGTGCTTTCACGACGTCCAATGCCGACGACGCGGCGGGCCAGGCCGCGCTCACGCAAGCCCAAGCCGATCGACCCACCGATCAGGCCTACGCCCACGATGGCTACCGTGTCCCACTGCTTCATCGCTTGCCTGTCACGCCTGGCCCAATCAGGGCCGCCGAAAGCCAATCGCCAATAATTGAGAAGACCGGCAATTATAGCAAAGTCGCATGCCGTTGTCTGGGGGCGGAGGGGACGCCTCGCAACTCGAGGCCGGCACTGTTGCACCTCCATCGGGCACAGCCGGAATGCCTTCCGATCATGCATCCAGGGTCGGAGACGCCGTCAATGTAGATCCGGAGCGGGATCTGCTGCCAGGAATATGCGGCAATCGGCGCTGCAAAGTCTACAAAAAGTATGGCCTTTTTGCCTGACGAATAAGCACGACCTGCCCGTGAAGCAGGCCTTGGGAGAAATTCGTCTGAGATTACCGGTCCCCCGTACGTGGAGCAGCGCGAGCATTCACGGAAAATGAATCCTCCTTATTCAGCGGCCCTTAGCTATTACAGCTTAAAATCTTAGCGACGGTTTCACAGCCTGACTGCCGTTTCTT
>DASZUP010000569.1:0-14730 GCA_035547635.1 Pirellulales bacterium | reverse complement strand
CCCGTTGGCCATATCAACTCGACCGTGCCTCCGTTGCGCAATTCGTATGTCGGTTTGCCCCATCTTGGCGCATAGCTCCGCGTTAGAGGAAATCCGACGCCCAAAAACGCCGCCACGACAAGCGTCAACCAGAGAAGGGTTCGGATGGAGAGCTGAGGGCGGGGCATCAACGATGCAGCCAGAACTGAATCTCGTGGGCAATGGCAGCCGCAATGCAGACCAGCAACAAGAGACGGCCAAACATGTCGTCCAGCCGCTTTTGTTCCTCTGGGCTGTAAACCAGCCCTAGCGATCGCGCAAGTTGCTGAAATCTTCGGCTCATTTCCGCATCTTAGCCGGCTGGCGGGGCGAGGCAAGCACGCCAACGGATGCGCGGCCTACTCGTCCGCCGATTCATTCTTCCAGACCATCGTCCGCGTTGCGGAGATCAGGCGGGAGTCGGTTTCCTCGCCGGCGCTGGAGGACTTCGGCGCGTGTTCCTGCCACCACGTCCGAGCGTCTTCGGGCGTCCAATCGTGCGCCGTGGGACAGCGAGTCAGCCGCAAGAGCAACTCCTGAGCCGATGCCGGACGGTCCTTCGGATTCTTGGCCAGACAGGAAAGCAGCAAGGTTTCGAGTTCGTGCGAGACGGGCCGGCCCAACCGTTGCGAAGGAGGCTCCGGCTCGGCGTGAAGCTGCTGCATGCAGATCTCGATCACGCTCTTGCCGTCGAACACCGGCGAGCCGGTCAGCAAGTAATAACCCACCGCGCCGACGGCGTATAAGTCGCTGCGGGCGTCGATCGTGTCCGAACGTTCGATCGTCTCGGGCGCCAGGTAGAGTGGCGTGCCGGTGATGGAGCCGACCGCCGTGAGACTCACGTCGCGCTCGGAGTCGGCCGCTTTGACCAGACCGAAATCAAGCACCTTGACCACGTCGTACTGACCGCCCCGGTGACACAACACGATGTTGGCGGGCTTGATGTCGCGATGGATCAGCCCCACGCCGTGCGCTTCGGTCAGCGAGCCGCAGATCTGCTGCAGGATGTGGATCACCCGCGCCTCGGGCTGCGGCCCGTGCCGCCGCACGACCTGGTCCAGGTTGATGCCGTCGAGATACTCCATCGCATAGTAGAACACGCCTTCCGGCGTGCGGCCGTAATCGTAGATGGCGATGGTATTGGGGTGCGTCAACTGGCTGGTCAGGTGAACCTCGCGTTCGAACCGCGAGATGGCGTCTTCGGTCGTCTTGTCGGCGTCGAGCAGTTTGATGGCGGTCGGTCGCCGCATCATCGCATGGCGGCCGCGATACACGACGCCCATGCCGCCGGCGCCGATCTTCTCTTCCAATTGGTATTGGCCGAGTTGCCTGGCGTCGATCGCCGCTTGCCGCATGGAACGCCGCATCCGTGCTACGGCAAGCGTAAAGGCCAGGATCGCCAGCACGGCGAGCAGCAACAGCACGAACAAGACCCAGAAGGCGATGCGCAAAATGGAAAGCGAACGATAGGCTTCCGCCCGATCGACTTCCGTGCCCACGCCAAAGCCGTATTCCTTCAGCCATGTCCAGGCGCCGATCACCGGCACGCCCCGATAATCGCGATAGCCGTCGACGTCGACGCCTGCGCGGCCATCGACCGCCTCGGCGACCATCCGCATCAATGCCTGATCTGGGCGACGCACGCGCGGCCGGTTGCCAGCGGTCAAATCTGCGCCAGGATCTTTGAGCGACAGATTCAAAATAGAAGAAGCGTCTTCGCGATCGGGAATCAAGCCCAGGTGCTTGAGCTCCTCGTCAAAGCGGCTTTGGGAAAGCAGTTGCCCGCCGCGATCGAAGGCAAACGTCTCGCCGCTTTCGCCGAAGCGGGCCACGTTGAGGATCTGCGTGAACTCGTCTTCGGGGCGCATCCGCAGCGCGAGCAGGCCGATGACTTGTTGTTGCGGGTCGCGCAGCGGTGCGGCTGCGAACATGGTCGGCAGATTGGCCCGGGAGCGTCCTTGGGCGTCGGGCAGCAACACCGTCGAGGCGAACGGCAGCGACACGACGGACTTGCCCGACAAGACTTGTTCGATGGCGCCGCCGTGGCTGGCCAGCGCGTCCTTGCCGATCAGCTCATCCTGGCTGGCGGCGACGATCCCGCCCTGGCGATTGGCGACGAGAAAGTCGAAATAGCCGTGCGTGCGCATCCAAGGCGCCAGCGTCGCGCGCAGCTCGGCCAGTTCTTCCGCTTGGGCCAGCGCGAGCGGCGAGATGCCCGGCTCTTCGGCCCGCTGGATAAGTTGTTCCGCCAGACGCGCCGCCTGGCGCCCATCGGCGGCCGCCTGCGCGTTGGCCTCTTGCGTATGCAGCCAGAGTCGCAGAGCGGCGACGTCGGCATCGAGAATGGCCTGCAATTGGGCCGACATGGTGCTCTTGATCGCCCGCTCAACGCGCGCGTTCAACCACCAGCCAATCGAGCAATGCACCAGAATGGCCAACGCCAGCCAAATCCAAATCTGCCTGCGCAAGACCGCGCTGGTCAGCCAAAACGATCGCGACAGCTTGCCCCGCGCAGACGATTCGAAGTTGCTCGGCGTCATTTCGTTCTGGCAAAGGATGGAAAACGGCTCAAGGGACGGCGGCCCAGCGTCCCTTTCTATTCTACTTGGATCTCGTTAGCCAGGATCGGAAGTTCCGTCAGCTCCATCGCAGCGTGCTGGGCAAGCTGCTTGCCGTAATAGCTTGTACTCGTCCCTCGCAGAATGATCCCCGAGTCTTGCAACGAGAGATGCAATTGGCGGACGCGGCCGTCAAGCCGGCGCTTTACATGGGCCTCGAGTTGCAGCAGCTCTTCGAAGCTGACGTCGCGTCCCTTGAACATGGCATCTCCAAACTTAGAAGTCGGCGGCGGGAAGGTCGAGGTTGAGGTTGAGGTTGAGAATATCGGGGCGACCACGTTTGGCAGCCCGGCAGGCAGGTGAGCCAAGAAAGCAAATCCCATACCGGCCCGCCAATCGCCTGACGACAGAACCAGACCTGCGCGAGGCGCTCGCCAAGCTTTGCCGGACATCGTGCAGCCGGGCAGCATGGGAACTTCAAAATGCACGGCTAAAGCGCGCCCTATGGCGCGCAGGCAAATGGCAATCGGCGCGCTTCGTGCGTTTCGGCCCACAAACGCGACAGCTCGCTTGACGCACTGGCGCAGGCGAGAGTTCCCGGGATTGCGATGGCGTGTATCGCCGAGCAGCGGCAATTTGAGTCGCGGCAGATCGGACCTACGCGCCGGAGCGCCATTCGTCGCTCAGTTCGTGCCAAAGATTGTGCAGAAAGGCCACATTATCGCACTGCAGATAATGCATCTGGCCGCCCATCCGCGAGTAACTCTTACAAAACCGTAAGTAATAAGCGGCGTTCGTCTTCGGCGGTTCGCCTTGCGTCCAGTCCCAGCCGCCTCCATCCTGCAAGTCAACGACGTAGATCGAGTGGTCGCGGACTACTTCGCGGCCACTTTGCAGGCGGAGGTTGTTTACGCAGCTCAAGCTCTTCTCGAATACCTGCGGCCCCATGATGGCCGAGCCGACCGACAGCACCACGCCGCCGTCGAGCGCTTCGACCGAACCGCCGAACAGCTTGAAGTCCCACTCGGCGGCCCGGCCGATCGTCGAACCGCTGAAGACCGGATGGTTGGAGATGATGTCGTAACCAATGCCGGGATGGACCGTGAGCGGAACATCGTGTCGAAAGGCCTGGGCGATGATCGAAGCATGCTTCCAGCGATGCTCGACCCGCACCCGGCCGGCCGACCATGCTTGCTCGCGCATGGCGCGCAGCAGATCCGCGCGGGCGGAAGTCAACGGGTGTTCCGGCTCGGCCGCAATGGCCTGGGAGAGTTGTTCGGCGGCGGGCAGTTCGGCGCCGTCGTCGTGAATGAACTTGCCGAGCGCGCGACCGTAGCCCAAGCCCTCCAGGGCGCCGCACATGATGGCCAAATGAATGTTGGTTGCGGTCTCATGCCAGGTTCCGAACGTGCCGCTGGCCACGTTCATTTCCACGCTTTCGGTCGAAGCGCCGAACCAGGAGTATTCCCAATCATGGATCGTGCCGGCGCCGTTGGTGGCAAGGTGCGTCAACCAGTCGCCGGCCATCATCCGCTCGAGGATTCGCGCCGCACCGTTGCGGAGCAAGTGCGCCCCGTAGATCAGCATCACGGCGGCGCCGCGGCGGCGGGCCTCGCGGATCTTTGCGGCGCAGTTGCTAATGAGCGCCATGTTCGCTTCCGAGCAGGACCGCGGCGGGGCGTCGGGAGCAATCAGGATCTCATCGGCGCGGGTCAGGCTGCGGCGCTGGGAGAGGGGCAAGACTTTCAGTTGTGCAAGATCGAGCGGCTTGACGCGCACTGCGGACTCCGTGTGCTCTAGGGTTCCCTGGGTTTCGCACGGGATTATCGGCGACGGCGCCCGTTTATTCAAATCGCTTGCAGTCGAAGCAAAGTCCGCGACGCCCAGTTTGCGACGGCCCCCCGGCTGCGTCGAGGGCCGGCACGCAGTTTGCCGCAAATTGAAGTCGAGACGTCCGGACCAAGGCGCCTGGCGCCGCGCCGCTGGCCGCGGCTGGAGGTAAATCACAAACCGTGATTCTGGGAGAGTTGTAGCGGAACGCGTGGGCGTTCCGGAACAGATTTCGTGAGAATTCCAGCCTGAAACGCATAGCTGACGGAATTCTCACGAATTCCGCTACAGGCCCCGCGCCCCGGAATCGCGGTTGCCTATTTACATTGCCCATTCCCCCTTTGCAGCGAGGCGAGAAGCCCATGAATATCGCTCGCCGTCACTTTCTATTTCGCACGGCAGGCGGCCTGCTTGTCGCAAGCATCGGCTTGTCGTGCAGCCGCCCGATGAATGGAGGACCGCCCATGAGCATCGAACTGCGGAGCCAGGGATTTCTGCCGGGCTCGAGGATCCCCAAGCTCTACACGGAAGGTGGAAAAGATGTTTCGCCGCCGCTGCATTGGAACGATGCGCCGGAGGAGACCAAGGAGTATGCCTTGGTCTGCGACGATCCCGACGCCCCCAGCGCGGAGCCGTGGGTGTATTGGGTGCTGTACAATATTCCCGCCAACGTCCATGAACTTCCGGAGGGCCTGCCGGACGCCGCAGAACTTGAGTCGCCCTCCGGTGCGAGGCAAGGCCGCAACTCCTGGAAGTCAGGGCAAACGGTTGGCTATCGCGGTCCGGCGCCCCCGAAGGGCCACGGGTTGCACCACTACCACTTTCGGCTTTACGCCCTGGACGCTGCGTTGAAGTTCGACGGCAAGACGCCCGACAGAGACGCGTTGCTCAAAGCGATGAAAGGGCACATTCTGGCGGAAGGGGAGCTGATCGGAACTTATCAGCGGTAACCTGGCCAGCGGTAAATTGCTCGGCGGCACGCTCGCCGGCGCGCCTTCGGCTTCTTGCAAAACCCAGACGCGCACGAGCAGAAGCTTGACACGCCTGTAAACAAATCCATCGACAAATATGTCATTACGGGCCGCGCCGCCTCGTCGCTACAGCCGATCGTGTGCGGCGCGGGCCTTTCGCTTGATCGCCTTGCGCAGCTTGTCCTCGAACTGGGAGTCGATCTTCTCGTCGGCCGTATCGATGGCCGTTCTCAGACCGGCCGTGATCGGTTGGATCGACTCGATGCCCGCGGCCCGCATATTGCGAGAAACCGAGCGCAGCCGGTCGGCTAAGGCGCTCAGCTTGTCGGCCCAGCCGTTAATCTCTTCCGGCGCGACGGGCCGCGAGGGCTCTCGCTTGCCCCGATAGTTCCTGTCGCCGGGCTTCAGATTCTTCTTCTTCGCCATCGCAAGTCCGCCTCTGCCGCGTGCGCGTTTGTGCATGTCATCGTAGCCCACGGGCAAATTTTTGCCAACTCGCCGTCAAGCTGCACGGCCCCTATCACGATACACCAGACAACAAACGAGTCGACAAAATAGTTGACATTTGTTCAGTAGCGGATATACTGAACCGCGGACAAGGCAGCCCCGACAGTCAAAACCGAACCGGCAAAAAATGATCGTCCGCATTGCTTATCCACTGCCGCTGCTGAAGCGGAACCCGCCGACGCGATCACTGGAACTGCGCGACGGCATGCTCGTCGCAACTCGCCCCGCGCCTCCGCCCGTCAAGAGGGCGCCGCCGGGCGAGAAGCGTCGACCGCCTAAATAGCACGGCGAGGCCCAGCCCTCTGCGATCGTAAACCCGACGGTTCGTTCTCCGAACGTTCCCATCCGCCCGGGCGCAGCGCCGTTGCTGCGCCGCCCGCGTTAACGCCCTCGACGATCTGCGCTCGCGCTGCGCGCCCGGATCGCCCCAGCCCCGCAGGAGTGAAACATGTCGAGCGTGAGAGAAAGGCCAGCCGACTCGGCCGTCGTCTCGTTGGGCTCCTCGGAGCAATTCATCTGCCGCTTCGCCGACGGCGAATTCCATTGGACCTACCACGACGAGCGCGGCCGGCTGCTTGTCAGCGGACCGCCGCACGCCGACCAGTGGGAAGCCCATCGGCGACTGCTCGCGGCGATTCAGGACGAAACGACGTCGAGAGCGCTGCTGATGGCCGCCGAGGAGCCTCACGAAGAACCGTCAGGCGACTCCGACGAAACGCCGCGCAGTACGCCGGCGAGCGGGTCGCTCGAACCCCGCCTTGCTGCAACTTCACCCGACCCGCGCACCAACGAGAACGAGCCGCCTCAGGCATGAACCCAACAGAGACGCGCCTGCCCAGGGGGAGAAACCGCGTGAACGCAAAGCACTCTGCCAGGCGGATCGGCGGCGGACGCATCCGCGTGGAACGAAAGGTCGCCCGCGGCGCTCGCGGCCTCTGGTTCGTCATGCAGCGAGTCGAAGGCGCCAAGGGCTGGGTTCCGCTGGCCGGCGCCAAGATCAGTCGCCAGGAAGCGTTGGCGTACCTGGCCCGCTCGTTCTCACGACGGACGGTGAACTGCCCCAGCACAAAACTACCGGCGGAACAGAGAGCGCCCCTCACGGCGGAGAATGCCGCAAGGCGAATCGCCGGAAGAACTCGACTTCAGCGCTAGGCGCTTAATGAGGCGTCGTATCCGGCCTGCGTAAGATAGTAGGCATGCTTGGGACGGTCCTTGACGACCAACTGATGCTTGATGAGCAGATCCATGGCGGCGAGGAACTTCTCGTCCACAAAACTGTTAAAGCAGAGCATCTTGTTGGGGCCGACGCGAAAGCGGCGAAAGATTGCCAGGATGTCTTGTTCGGAGCGTGTCATTGCCAAGAGCCTCCAGAAAGGAATTCGCCCGCCGGTTTCACGCCGGATTGCCTTCCCTGGCAACTTGCGTCTTGAACCTCCAACGCCCTCAGTATGGCGGATAAAGCCCGGGCAAGCGAGGCCTGACGACTTTTTTCGCGCATCCTGGCTCGCTTTTTCCATCGCCGGGCCCTAGGATGCACGTTGGAATGGTTCATTAACGCCACCTCACTGACCGAGCTTTCAGCGTCGCGGTCGAATCGTCCCGCCAAGCGCTCATGAATGCGCCTGGCCCTTTCTTCTTTTTGGAGCGGACGATGCCCAAGGATCGACCACCGGACGCGACCATTTCGCGCAATGCCATTCGCCAGCTAGCCAACCGCGGGCTGCGCGCGCCGTGCCGCATTAACGTCCAGACGCGCAACGGCCAGGTCACGTTGACCGGCCACGTGCAGTACCCGCACCAGCGGGATGCCGCCGTGCAAGCGCTGCGGGCGATTGAGGGCGTGGACCGAGTGACCGATCAATTGAAAGTCAAACCGCCTGCCAAGCACGAATACAAGACGTTGCCGCCGCTCCCCAAGCCGGATGCAGCCCCAATCGCCGCCGAAGCCGAAGCGACCGATGCGGCGGCGGAAGAGCAAGCTGCTGAACCCGACGCGTCCCACGAGACGGACGCCCATGCCACTGCCGAGCCTGATGTCGAGCTCACTGCCGAGGCGGCCGTAGCCAGCGAGGCGAACGAAGCGCCGGAGGCGGCAGGGAATCTGTCCGACTCCACCGAATTCGACCTGGGCCCGCTGCCGCCGCGAGCCAGCTTTTCAATGCCCAAATCGTCGCCCAAATCGCCCGGGCAGAGGCCCGCCGAGAGCGACAAATAAGCGCAGCATAAAGCAGAGAACCGGAGGAGCGCAGTGGCGCTCCCCCGGCAAGTGCTTTTATTCCAGCGTGAAACGCAGCAGGGCGCGCTATTAACGACGGCCGTACCCGCCGCCGCCGCCGCCACCGTATCCGCCGCGACGTCCGCCGCCGCCTCCGCCGCTGCGTTCTTCGCGCGGACGAGCCTCGTTGACGGTCAAGGGGCGACCGTCGTGCTCCTTGTCATTCAGCGCTTGAATCGCCTCGAGCGCGGCATTGTCGTTCGTCATTTCGACGAAGCCAAAGCCTTTGCTGCGTCCGGTGTCGCGGTCTTGGACGACCTGAGCGCTGCGGACTTCGCCGAACTGGCTGAACAGCTCTTCCAAGCTCTCGTTGGTGACCTTGTAGCTGAGATTGCCCACGTACAACTTCTTACCCACCATTCAACTCCTTGAAGAGGGCGCACCAGCCCGATCGTACTTTCCGGGCCGAATTGAAAGGGGCCAAAGTGGTGGCCCGCCAGGAGGGAAAGGCGAGAGAAAGTAGCAGGCCGATTCCGGAAGAATCGCCCCCACGAGTCGCGTCGTCAAACCGACCGGTTGGCAGTATAAGATCTGCCAGAAAAAAAAGCCAGTCCGAGTCAAGCCTCGGCGGCGGGAAAACAGGCCTGCCGCTCTCCTGCAAGACGCCGGGGTAATGCGGACGTTCTCGCCGGATTCTCAGCGGTCTCCGTCTTGCTGGCGGCGCCGTCCTGCCGACAGGACAGCGAGGGCAGCCCCGTTTCGTTGCTGGCGCCGGGCTACTTGCTGGTGAGCGCGAAATCAATCGTCGCCTCGCCGCCCGCCACCGTGGCGGAGAGCGTCGTTCGCTCAAACTGCGAGTACTTGGCGGGCAACTCCTCGACGGCGCCAACGTTGGCCGGAGCCTCGCCGGGCGCCAGCGGCGAACCGTCCGGCTTGATCATGCGGCTGATCGTTACCTTGCAATCGCCTTGGCATTCGGCCTCGCGGCCGGCGATCGTCTGCAACTGATACGTGCCGTCGTCGTTGGTTCTGGCGCCGAAGGCGGCCGGGGGAAAACCGGTCATGAAGACCACGTCGGCGCCCGCCAGCGGCTGGCCGTCGAACGTGACCGTGCCTTTGACCGGAAGTTGGCGGATATCCGGCGCCCCGGCCCCGCCTTTGCCGCAACCGCAAGCCACCATGCAGATGACGGTCACAGCGTGCCAAAGTTTCATAGCGATCTCATCTCCCGTCAATGCCCTGTTTCGAAATATGCGGGACGCCACAGCCATCGACCGGCGCCTTGAAAAGCGCTGCGCTCCAGAAGGCGTTGCGCCCTTAGTAATCTCCTACGACGGCGCCGTCGGCCATGTCGCACAGCCTTGCCAACACGATCAGGTTGGTCGATTCGTTGACGAAATGCACCGACCCGTCGGCCATCACCACGCTGCAGCCGGCCGGGTGCAGACTGCCCGCCATGCCCCACGACGCCACGCGCCCCGGCTGATAGCTGGTATTGTAGGTGTAATACGTCCAGCAATTGATGGGCCCGCCGCACAGCGGCTGCGTCGGGAAATTGTTCAAGTTGTCGAACAAGGTCACGCCATACATCACCCAAGCCCGATAACCCCAGGCGTTGCCGTTGCCGTTGTAGACCGTCAGCGGAGTCTCAATGAACGCAGCCGTGTTGCTGGCGCCGTCCTGAATATCGGCGAATCTGCTGTTGCTGTTCTGGCCGAACAGCGCGCGGTACTGCGAGTAGCCGTTGTTCGAGTAATAGGTATTCCAGCCATTCGCCGCCGTGGAGAATTCCATCGTCGGCTTGGTGCTGAACTCGTAGGAAGTTTTCGCTCCGAGCCGCGTGTCGCTGGCCGTAATGCCATACGCGCCTCCGCCGCCCATGGTTTTTGGACCGTCGTCGCTGGGGCAAAGAAAGCCGGACAATTGCGTCGAAACGACAATGTCATTGCCCGTCGCCACCGGGTCGCCCGCAATCGGCGCCGTCACCTGGCCGTTATAGGTGAGATTAGACGCAGAGGCGTTCATGTTGTATCGCTGATAAAGCGCCTGCTGTTCAATGAACGGCAGCATCAGCACGAAGCCGCTGACGTTCATGACATTATTGACGGGAACGTACGGAGCCCCGCCCAGGCAACCGTAGTTCAGGCCGGCCGGCGGAAACTTGTTGTGCGTGTCGTGATAGTTCTGCAACGCCAGCCCGAGTTGCTTGAGATTGTTGGTGCATTGCGATCGTCGAGCCGCCTCGCGAGCCGCTTGCACGGCAGGCAGCAATAGCGCAATCAAAATGCCGATGATCGCAATGACCACCAGCAGCTCAACTAACGTGAAGCCGTGAAACCGGCGGGTGGGGCCAACACGCAGCATGAACACGTTCTCCTCTGAATAGCTCGCATGGCCGGTAGGCCATGCCACGATGACAAGAGTTCCAGGATTCCCACGACGGTCAAGCCGGCAGATGCGGAGGGCTTCTAAGCGACGCGACCGAACGCGCCGCAACGGCCGTTCTCGTCGACTGCCTCTCCGCTAACTTGAAACCGCGATCGCCTATCCATTCCGTTTACATCGCAAAGCCGAGGGCCTCGCGCCACACCGTCAGGCGACGCGAGCCAGCATTGCCTCTCGCCCCGTATGCACGAAGCGTGCCACCGCACTCTTCAAAGCAGCGTGCTAGCGCATCTGACGTCAACTCTTCTGGCGTCGATAGAGCGCCGTGACGCCATAAACTCCGTGCTGTTTCTGCTTTTTTGCTCGTGCAACTGGTAACAAAAAGTTCTCGTCGAGGGATCGTCGGCGTTCTGGCTTGCCTAACTTTTGCGCAGCGGCATGCCTAAATCTCAACTTAGACCGCTCGACGGCTGGACGGACTGCCGGAGATCAGCCAGAAAATAGAACGCTGCATGCCCAGTGATGCTTGGCGCGTTTGAGCTCCGAGGCGTTGAACGCCTTCAGATAGCAGTTGGCAATGCTTCTTGAGACTCCCGCCAGGGCCATGCCTTGAGTGCCAATTCTCACGTCGTCCGGCGGAACGTCGCGCCACGTCCGCGGCTGCCAAACGTCCGCATAACGGACGATGAAAACCGCCCATGCATCTTCCCGATGCTGCTGTCGACGCTCGCTCGCTTCGACCGTGATGAAAACCTGCGTCGTCGACATGCTGCGCATCCCCTTTTTCACACTTCGCAGACAACCGTCTTGGTCGCCGGCGGCGGCTGCCACAGTTGATCTGCTTTCTTCGGTCGGCCACTCCGGCGGTCCGCCGCCGGGCATCGAGCCCGACCGATAGCCAGTTCCGTTTCGCCGCGCTGGGTGCGCAGGACGAAACTCGGGCGCCAAGCAAGAAAGAAAGACCAGGGAAAGAACGCCGAACTGGCCGCAGTTCGGCGTAAAACGGTCTATCTGGGCGCTACTCCACGGCGTAGCGCGGCCGGCAGCCGCCTGGCTGACTTGGTTGTTACCGCGGTCGGCGCATCATCGATCTGCTCACCGGGCGTCCTTGCGACGACAAAAACGGCTCCCTCAAACCCTTCGCTAGTGTACCCATGAACACCAATCAACACAAGCTTGCGATAGCACAAGATCTAGCGTTTAGAGAAAACCTCGGGGGCGATTTGTAGCGTGTTTTGAAGCTGCCGCAGGCCGCGGGAAATTCACGTTGAAATGCGTGCTGGGAAATCGTTTCCGCCGTCTTTCAGTTTGCACGTTGCACTTTCCGTTTTGCCTTTGAGAGCGGTCGGCTCGACCTCGGCCGGCGTCGCTGGCGACGGCGGTTCGGCGCCTCGGCGCGATGTATCCATGGCCAGCGCGGCAATCAGTTCCCGGACGCGGTCATCATATCGGCAGACGCCGTTGGCATGCGCGCAGGCGTTGCGACGAATGGTCTGGAGCTGTGCCCGGTCGTAGCGGTTCACGTACTCTTCCAGCTTGGCGGCCATCTGCTCCGGATCCAGCGGCAAGGCCAAAAAGTTCTCGCCCGAGCGCCAGCCTTCGCGCTGCATGCCCGGCACGGGCGGCGCGGCGAACAAGCCGCCGTGGGCCGTGACCACGTAGAGCCGGTTCGACCAGTAGTTGGCCAGATGCGGATAGTGCGGCCCGACGCAGATCCGCGCCGAGCGAACAAGTCGCGTCAAATCGGCGCCGCGACAATCGTTGACGTGCTTGAACCCGTCGCCAAACCGCCGCCCTAAGGCCTCGACCAGCAACTGCCGCTCCCGGTACGGCGTGCCCAAGAACAGCACGTCCCAGCGCGGCTCGACATCCCACTCGCATTCTTTGTCCACGTCGTCGGGCGCCCCCTGCCGAACGACCAACGCGTTGGGCAACTGCGGCGCCGTGTGCCCGTCCGTCAGCGCAAACAGATCGCACGCGGCGGCGACAGTCGACGCCCACTGAAAGCGCTCGGGTGCAAACTCGCGCGCCAGCAGGTCGAACAGCCAGCAGGCGACGCGGTCGACATGCGGTCGGACGGCGGCAAGCAGCTGGCACACCGGCTCGGCCGCCTGGGGCCAACCTTGGTTCGCGCCGCGAAATCTCGCCTTCGCAAACAGAAACAAGTCGGGCGCAGTTTCCGCAGCCGCTTGCACGATCGACTCATGCGTTTCCGCCGGCTCCTCCAGCCTGACCACCTCGCAGCCGGCGCGGCCGAAGGCCTTGGCAATATAGGTTTCCGTGGACCAGTTTTCTTGGAAGGAGCCTAGATACAGAATCTTCACGATGGTTCTCCAGAAACGAGTTTGTCGAATTCCCGCCGATAGACGTTGGCAAGTTTGCTCCATGACCAGCGTTCCGCCGCAGCTCTCGCCTCGTCGCTTACGGGGCCGATCTGTCGCCCGTACAACCGATCGACCGCGGCGGCGATGTCCTGCGGATGAAGACGGCGGAGTTCGATTTCGCGGCAGATGCGCGCCGGGCGAACCTCTCGCGGCTCTACGGCGATTTCTTGCAACGAGCGAGGCAGCCAGCCGGGCTCTTCTCCGCGATCACAAAACGGATAGCAGCGGGTCGTCATCACCGGCATGCCGGCAGCCATCGCTTCCTGGATGGGCAGGCTCAGCCCATCGAACTTGTGGAGGTGCAACAGCACGTCGCCTGCGCTCCACAAGTCCCAGTAGCTTTCTGCGTTGGCTTCGATGATCGTGATCCGTGCGTCGTGCGGCGCCGCAAGGAGCGTCTCGGCTCGCATGCCTGGCTGGCAACGGACCAACAGTCGGGCGGGCGATCGAACGTGCCGCCAGGCCTCTACCGTTTCGACCGTCGAGTTCCGGCCCAACAAGCCGCCGTGGCCGGCGTTGTGAACGAACGTCAAGGCGCGCTCGCGCCGTCGAAAGGCAATCCGCCGCGTGTCGAACGGCACGGGTAAGAAGGTCTTGGCCGCATCCGCCAGGCCTGGCGTGTTGTGCTGCATCTCCTGCAGGTCGAGCATCGAAGGGCAAAGAACCAGGTCCGTCTGTTCCAAGCCGGCGCCCTGCTGCGGACAACATTCGTACATCGGCATCAGCGCCGTCTTGACGCCCAAGCGCTGGGCCAGCGCCGGCACGAACGCTCCATACCACGTTTCAAACGATAGCAGCACGTCGGTCCCTTTGCAGAGCCAGCCGATCAACTCAGGCGTCACGCCATCCGGCGCAGGGCGGTTTTGCCGGCCGAACCATTCCGGCCACGCGCCCCCGGCATGCCGCGCCAGCGAGACCGTGCGATAAAAGCCCAATTCGTCCGCGAACATGCGGCTGAGCGTCCCCAACCCGCAGGCGTCTGCCCGGACGATCGCTGATAGGCGTGTTTTCATGGCGGCTCTATTCCATGCCCACGGTCTTCATGCAGCAGAAGGCGTCTTCGTTCATCGACGCGTAGAACCGCGGCAGCGGCGAGAGCGAGAAGCCCATCGCCCGATACCACTCGATGCCGATCGCGTTCGACGCGCTGGTGAAGGCATACAGCACGCCGACCTGCGGCGGCAGTTCTGCGATCAGCCGGGCCAGCAATGCACGGCCGACGCCTTGCCGGCGATGCGCCCGGCCGACTTCGATATTGACCATCTCGGCCGTATCGCCCGGCGCCAGGCGATAGTCGAGCCAGCCCCGGCGTTGTTCGTCTTCGATCACGCGCCGCTGGAAGTATTTTGCCGTCGAAGCGGTCATGCTGCCCATCGCTTGCTCTCACAATTCCCGCAGGATTTCACAGATATAATCGACGTCGTCATCGGCCAGCTCGGGATAGAGCGGCAGATAGAAGCCGCGTGCCGCAAGCGAGTCGGCCACCGGGTATTCGCGAGCGGCGTATTTGCGCAGGTGCGGCTGCCGGTGCAGCGGCACGAAGTAGGTGCGCGTCTCGACGCCGGCGTCGGCCAACTTGGCGCGCACCCGGTCGCGAAAGTCGCGATGCGGCGCCAGGACGGGAAACACCCACCAGGCCGATTCGAACGTCCGCTCGGGGAAAGCGGCCCACGGCAATCCGCCGAGCGGTGCAGGACGTCGAGGATCGGATGCTGATCGAGCACTTCCCAATCGCCGGCGCGCGAGCTCCGCGTCGCCCAGGCCTTGACCCATTCCGGCGTTTCGCAATGCCGCGGTTCGACCGCGCGGCGGGCCTTCGCCTTCGCCCGGCCGATGCGCGCCAAGCGGATCGGCTGGCCGGC
>DASZUP010000568.1:0-28558 GCA_035547635.1 Pirellulales bacterium | reverse complement strand
CGAGTAGGAGCGCGGCTCCGGCCGCTGCTGCGACGAGCGAGAGAACTGCGGGCGTACGTCCACGTCGACATGGAATCGTACCAGGCCAAGGATTTGACGCTGGCCATCTTCCAGCAAATCTTGATGGAAGACGAGTTTCGCGATTGGCCGGACGTGGGCATCGTGATCCAGGCCTACTTGAAGGACGCGGAACGCGATCTGCAGGCGTTGGCCCGCTGGGCGCTGCGCCGCGGCACGCCGGTTTGGGTGCGTCTGGTCAAAGGCGCCTATTGGGACTACGAAACGGTTCACGCGCAGCAACTCGGCTGGCCCGTGCCGGTGTTTCAGCAAAAGTGGCAGTCCGACGCCTGTTTCGAGCGGCTGGCCCGGTTCCTGATGCTCAACCATCGGATCTTGCGTCCGGCGCTCGGCAGCCACAACATCCGATCCTTGTCGCACGGCATCGCCGCGGCGCGTTATCTAGGGTTGCCGCAAACCGCCTTCGAGTTGCAGATGCTCTACGGCATGGGCGACGCGGAGAAGCAAACGCTGGTCGACCGCGGCTACCGGATGCGGATTTATATGCCTTACGGCGAATTAATCCCTGGCATGGCGTATCTCGTGCGGCGCCTGCTGGAAAACACCTCGAACGACTCGTTCCTCAAGGCCGGCTTCACCGATCTTGTCTCGCCGGAGAAACTGCTGATGAATCCTCTCGATCATGCCGGCGACGGCCCGCGGCTGACTGAGCCGACCTCCGTCGGAGCGACGCCGCCGCCGAAACTCATCTCTTCATTCCACAATGAACCTACCGCCGACTTCGCCGTCGAAGCAAACCGCCAGGCGATGGCTCAGGCGTTGAAGGCGGTGAGGGAGCAACTCGGGCGGCATTATTCGCTTTCCATCGCGGGGCAGGCTGTCGATTCGCCACAGCGGCTGACTTCCATCGATCCGTCGCATCGCGACCGAATCGTAGGGACAATTGCCGCCGCTCAAGGAGAGCACGTGGAGCAAGCGGTGGCCGCCGCCCGCTCGGCGTTGCCTGGCTGGAACGCTTTGGGCGCCGAAGCCCGCGCGGAGTTTCTGTATCGGGCTGCGGCAGCCATGCGGCAACGCCGGTTCGAACTGGCGGCCTGGGAAGTCTTCGAATGCGGCAAAGGCTGGCGCGAATCCGACGCGGACGTGTGCGAAGCCATCGACTTTTGCGAGTTCTACGCGCGCGACGCCGTAGCGTTGCAGGCTTCGCATGGGGTTGACGTGCCGGGCGAAGAAAACCGGTTCCTTTATCTGCCGCGCGGCGTTGCCGCCGTAATCGCTCCTTGGAATTTTCCGTTGGCCATCCTCACGGGCATGACCACGGCCGCGCTGGCCACGGGCAACACGGTGGTGATGAAGCCGGCCGAACAATCGTCGGTGATCGGCGCCAAGTTGATGGAAATCTTCGCCACCCTAGGGCTTCCGCCCGGCGTGCTGAATTACCTGCCGGGCGACGGCGAGACGGTCGGCGCCAGGCTGGTCAAGCACCCGGATACGGCGGTGATCGCCTTTACCGGCTCGCGCGGCGTGGGTCTGGACATTAACCGCCAGGCGGCCGAGGTCTCGGCGACCGGCATCGGCTGCGTCAAACGCGTGATTGCCGAAATGGGCGGCAAAAACGCCATCATCATCGATGACGACGCCGACCTGGACGAAGCGGTGCTGGCGGTTGTCAAAAGCGCCTTTGGGTTTCAGGGGCAAAAATGCTCAGCCTGTTCGCGCGTGATCGTGCTCGATAGCGTCTATGACGTCTTCCTGAATCGGCTGGTCGAGGCCAGTCGCAGCCTGCAGGTCGGCCCTGCGGAAGAACCGGCCACGAGCGTCGGCCCGGTGATCGATGCCGAGGCGTTCGAACGCGTGCATCAATACATCGAATTGGGCCGGCGTGAAGGGCGAGAAGTTCTGGCCGTCGAAGTCGGCGACCTGGCCGCTCAAGGCTTCTTCATCGGACCGCACATCTTCGCCGAGATCGCGCCCGATTCTCGCTTGGCCCAGGAAGAGGTCTTCGGACCGGTGCTGGCGGTGATCCGCGCCGCCAGCCTGGACCAGGCCATCGAGATTCTCAACGGCACGGATTACGCGCTGACCGGCGGCTTTTTCTCGCGCAGCCCGGCGAATTTGGACCGGGCTCGTCACGAACTGCTGGTGGGAAACCTGTATCTGAACCGCGGCATTACCGGCGCGCTGGTCAATCGACAGCCGTTCGGCGGCTTCAAGATGTCGGGCATCGGCAGCAAGGCAGGCGGACACGACTACCTGCTGCAGTTCGTCCTGCCGCGCACCATTACCGAAAATACCATGCGGCGCGGCTTCGCCCCGGTTTCAGCGGGCGAACCCGGTCCGACGGCCGGCGAATAACCGGCCGTTGCGTCCGAGAAGTTGCCGTACTGCCGCGGCGTTCAAAACACCGGCTGGATCTGCTTCAGCCGGGCTTCCGTCTCGGCCATCAAGGCGTCTTCGGCTGCTTCGTCCGCCGCCTCGTAGGTCACGCTGAACCGCAAGAACGAACCGGCGTCGTCCCAGGGAACCGTGCAGATTGAGTGCTCGGTAATCAGATACTGGCTGGCCGCCTCGGCGTTTTCGAATTTCTGACCGCTGGCAAGCCCTTTCGGGCTGGGCGTGTACAAGAAATAGGTGCCGCCGGGCATGCGGCACTCGAAACCGCAGCGCGAGAGCAAGTCCACCAGTTTTTGCAGCCGGCGACGGTACTTTTCTCGCACCCGGGGCGGGATCGACGGGTTATCCAGGGCCGCGGCCGCGGCTTTCTGAATGGCGATGAACTGGCCCGAATCGCTGTTGTCCTTCACGTCGGCAAAAGCCTGCACGATCCGCTCGTGACCACAGACGAAGCCCATCCGCCAACCGATCATGTGGAAGCCCTTGGATAGCGAATGCACTTCGACGCCGACTTCCTTGGCGCCAGGCACGGATAGAAAGCTCAGCGGCTTTTCGTCGTAAGAGAGCAGGATGTGCGCTGCGTCCTGGACGACGACCACCTTGTGCCGCTGGGCGAAGCCGATCACCCGCTCGTAGAAGTCGCGTGTTGCGACGCGGCCGGTCGGGCTGTTCGGATAGTTGATCACCAGCAGCTTCGCTCGCTGGCAAATCTCGGCCGGAATGCCGTCCAAATCCGGAAAAAAGTCGTTCTCGGCGAGCAGCGGCAGACGGTGGACTTCGCCGCCGTAATACCGGGTGTGCGTTCCCGCAACGGGGTAGCCCGGCACGGTCATTAACGTGACGTCGCCCGGATTGATGAACGCGGCAGGCAGCATGGCCAGCGCGGGCTTGGAGCCGATCGAATGGTTGATTTCCTTCGTCGGATCAAGCTGAACGCCGAATTCCCGCTGCATGAAGCGGGCCGCCGCCTCCTTGAATCCCGCGATCCCGTTGTCGGCGTAACCGCGGTTTTCCGGCTTGTGAATCTCGGCGGCCATCACGGCCCGCACCGATTCATCGGCCGGCTCATCGTTTTCGCCAATGCCGAAATCAACCAGCTTTCGCTCCGGATGCTCAGCCAAGGCCTTTCGCTTGGCCCGCTTGATCTTCTCGAACTTGTAGATTTCGGTGCCTTTGCCGTAGTTGGCGCCGCCAATGCGGTCGGCGAACAACGACTGGAAGTAAGGATCGCTCATGCTCGCTGTCGGTAAGGTGGTCGTCCAGTGTGCGGATCGTAAATCGTAAGACTATCAGGCAGCTTGCTCAGCGACAAGTTGCTTGCGCGGAGCGAGCCGACCGGGCGGCAGAACCTGGTTGCGCGGTCGGCGAAGCCAGCGCGCAAAACGCGCTACCGCACGAAACGGTACGTGCCGCCGCAAGCGTCGGAGATGGCCCGCAGCATCGGTTCGCCGGCGCGGCTGGCAAAGCCGATGGTGTGAATCGGAATCGGCGGGCTAAGCTGCGCCTGCTGAATCTGCAGCGCCGCTTCCGGATCAAACCGGCCGTCGGAAAGTAGAAAAATCGCATCCGGGCGCAGATCCAAGGCGTGCAACAGAGCAGGCAGAGGATTGGTGCCGCCCTGGCATTGCGCCTTCTTGAGCCAATGCCGAGTCGAGTTGAGGTTCTGCTCCGTCGCCTCGAGCAAGTCGCGAGCGGGCATCGGCCACTCTTGATCGCTGAAGAAGATCACAAAATACCGCTGGGGCGCCTCCAGCGACTGGATCGAACGGCTCACCTCGCCGCGAGCCCGACGAAAGCGAGACCCATGCATGCTGCCGGACAGATCGACGACAAAAACAAAGTCGTTGCCGTTGGCTTCGATGCCGTAGAAGTTCGCCGACTTCTTCAGCCGCTTGGCGCTTTCCGCGCCGGCGGCCAGGTCGGCCGGAAGCGAATCGAGCAAGTCGCCGCTCGTTAACGGCGCGCCCTCGGCCACGCCCTTAACAGGTTGGCCAAAATCGGCCACGGTGACCGTCATGGATTCAGCGTCAAACGTTCCGGCGGCAAGACAAGCAGGCGTGGGCGGCAATTCTTCCGTTTGCAATTCCAGTTCGGCGAAGTCATCCATTTCCGCCGAGTCGGAAACCCCGGCGACGAGCGAAACCCCATTCGACGAACCGCCCGTCACCGCGGCGAAGCTCATCGCGAGCACGACCAGAAGGGCGCCGTGCCCAAAGAGCGAACACAGGCACGCTCGGGCTGCCGGCCCCAGGCAGATTGCCCAACGGGATTTGAAAGGCGCGGCCGTCGGCGTCAATTCTAAAGACGCCTGAGGCATCGGATTTGACACGTCGCCATCCTCGTTCCAAAACAGGCGGAATGCCTTCATTACACGCCAAAAGCGCTGAAAAGGCAAACAAAAAACGGCGAAGTGGCGACGGTCAAATGATTTACGAGAAAAAAACCTGTTCTGCGGTTTTCCGCAGCAGCCACTCCCGGTCCCCAGCGGAGAGGAAGTCCAGCCGATCGCGGATCAGGGCAATGGAATCCGCGTAGGTATGTCCCTGCTGAACCTGGTAGGGACAATCGGTGGCCCACATCAGCCGCTCCGGTCCGTATGCATCCAGTAGCCGGCGGATCATGGGAATCAGATCCACATACGGCGCATGCTTCTTGCCTAACGCGTAAAATGCCGAAAGCTTAACGTGGGCGCGAGGGTTCTTGGCCAGTTGGCAGACGTTTTCCAGGTCCGTTTCGTGGATCTGTCCGTCAACGCCAATGCGGGCGAAATGATCGATGACAATCGGCGTGTCCGCGTATTTGCGTCCCATCCGCGCAATGGCCGGCAAGGCCTCTGGATTGACCAGGTGGCACATCGCCAGGCCCTCCTCGCCGCCGCACTTCCACATGGCCTGCATGCCGTCGCCATCCAGCCAGCGATCGACCGGCATGTTGCGAGGATAAATCCGAAAGCCGCGCACGCCCGACTTCGCCAGCCGCCGCATCGCCGTTTGCGGATCCTTTGCGCTGTCATCGATCACCGCCACGCCGGAGAAAACGCCCGGGAAACGGCGCATCGTATCGAGCATGTACGAGTTGTCGAACCCGTAGAAGCTCATCTGAATCAGCACGACGCGAGCCACGCCGCAAGGCTTGGCATGCGAGAAAAGCTCTTCCGGCGTAAAGCTCGGCGGCTTCATCTCATCCCGCCGAAAGCCGGGGGCCAGCGGGTACTGTTGGGTGTCGGGCGTCCAAACGTGTACGTGAGCGTCGATCGGGCCGGTCTTCGGATCTGCCAGCGGTCCGGCTTGGTCCTTGGTTTGCTTTTGCTCGCCGGCTGCCTTTTTATCCGCCGCCTGAGCCAGGAGAGCGGGCGCCGCATACGCGGCCGCGGCGACAGCGGCCGTGCGCAGGACTTCGCGGCGAGAGACAGAGGCGGCTTGCGCGGTGGAAGGGTACAAAGCAAGAGCCTTTTCAACTGGAGAATCAGAAGCAATCAGCCCCTGCGTAACGCTGCCCAGCCTGCCGGCCAACTCGATGTCTCGTGGCCTCGGGCCACAGCGCATCTCAGGCGCCGCAGCCCTGTCTCGGCAACCGGTGGCGTAAGACGCCTTATAGATTGGGCGTCTTGATGGTGCTCCGACGCGGATCGTAAAACGCCTCGATCAATTCAACGCCGAAGCCGCGGTTCAGTTCCCACTGGGCCCGAGCCGCCCAAGGAGTGCCGGGATGCTCTTTGATGATCTCCTTGAGCAAAATTGTGGCTTGCTCGCGGTCTTCCTTGGTCTTGTCGGGGATCAGCATCTCCTTGCGGGTGCGGATGTCCCAGTGCGTGGTCTTCTTCGTGGGGCCGTGCGGGTTCTTGATCACCTTCGGCTGCTTCATGAACTCGCCCAGATACACTCCGTACTCCTGGATTCGCACCTTATAGGCCAGGAGCTGAGCGTACATGAGATCGAAATTTGCTCGCCAACGTTGGCTGGCTTCGTGGCTGCGCTTTGGCTTGACCTTATCCAGCGCCTTCTGCGCCTGCGTAAAGTACTGCAGCAAGGTCACCGCTTTCTGCTGGTTTTCCAAGGCCGCCTTGGCGAAGGTGGGCGGGTCAATGGGAAACGTGATCTGGACCGTGCAGTACTTGGCCGCTTCCTTCTGGTATGGGTTGAGGTCGGTGATCACCTTCCACAACATCGTGCGGAGCTCGCTCTTGTCACGCTCTTTGACGTAAGACATCCGCGGACTCAAGTCGGGCAGATAAGGCCGCATCGCCTCAAGTTCGTACTTGCGGTTGTCGCGTTGCACCAGGTTGACTTCCGGACTGGGGAGCATAAAGAACACCCCGCCCGTCTGTTGTGCCATGCGAACCTGTTCGTAAGGTCCAAAACCGCTGGGATGGGCATCCCAGCGCCGGTGAAACCCGTCGATCTGCAATTGCTCGGGCATGGGCGTTTCCGGACCGCGATCAATCCTGAGCCAGAACGGAATCTTGGTCGAGGGGTCAGTCCAATGCATGTGGACGTACGGATAGCCGAACACGGCTTCGCGCCCCAGGGCGTAGACCTGACAGCGGGCTTTTCTGGCTTCCTGAATGGCAGGTTCAAGATTCTGGTAATTATCCTGCTCGTCGCCGCTCTCGTCGGTGACCAGAATCAGCGCCATTTGCCGACGTCCTGACGTGGCGTATTTGTGGAACGTCTGAATCGATTGGCCGACCGCACTGCACATCATTTCTTTGCCCGACGGATCGATCGGCACGTCCGAGATGGCAGCGCGAATCTCTTCAAGATTGGCCGTGGGCTTGGACGTGTGGACGGCAAAGTTCTCGCCGTAGCTGGTGACGGCCGTCACCAGGGCGTCGCCTTGCGCGGATTCGGCGATTCCCAGTTCGGAATAGACGCGGTCAATGCGATCGCGAATCTCCTTCTGGTCGTCCTTCATGCTTTCCGACTGGTCGAAACACCAGACGACGATGACCTTGCCCTTGGAGAGCATCTGCAGGATTTCCTGCGTGATGCGATCCATGGCCTCTTGGAGGTTTCCGACCACGGCCTGCGGTTCGCCCAGCGTGCCTTCGGGCAAGCCCATGGCAAAGTGATTGCCGGGCGTCGAGAAGTCGCTCAGCTCGCCGACGCTGACCGCCGGCATGTCGCCCGTTGCCGCAACGGCCGGGTCGTAGCTCGGCTGCGAGATGCCCTCGAAGCCAGAGCCGCCGGCTGCGCCGCCCGCCGCAGGCGCCGAGCTGGTCATTGAGAGCGTTTGAGACGGGTCAATTTTCGTTTCCAGCACCTGGTTGAGCAGCTCGTCCGGACGCGTTGTCACGGCGGCCTCAAGGTCGGCGAACTCCGGCTTGATGATGCCCGGCAAAACCCACAGCCCCAAGGCAATGATCAAGGCCAGGTGTACGAAGGTGGAACAGCACACCGCCACGGAAGCCCGCAGCCAGCGACGCAGCGCCGCCGGTTTGCTCAAAGGCTCCTCCGGCGAATCAGACGGAGCGCCCACGATCACCTTGGCGCCCTTGGCTGGAGTTGACTTGGCGGGCGCCGTCTTAGCGACCTTGCCGTCGGCGGCCTTCTCGGCCGCCGGTTTGTCCGTCCGTACGGCCGCGGCCTCTGCGCCTCCGGATGGCTTCGCCTTGGCGGCACGCTGCGCGCCATTGGCGGCGCCTTGGGCGGGCGCCGCTTTGGCGGTGGTTTGCGCTACCGGTTTGGTTTTTTTAGGAGGAGTTTGCGCGCTATCGCGCCCAGGCAAGGGGGAAATGTTCAGTCCCGATTCGCCGTCCGCAGCCAACTTCTCGCCCATACGGCCTCCCTGAATCAATCGCCGGCTAATCATGCCAAGCTTGACGGAAGAGCAAACACTCGGCCCCGAGTCAGTTTACTCCCCCAGCAAGTCGTAAATCAACAGACGCTGATAGAATTTGGTTGATATTTCACGCTCCGGAATGCCATACGCTGACCCAAGATAGGCCTGCCCCCGCGCGGCTCAATCTCCGGCTCTCGGGTGTGCGCGGCGGGCGAGTTTGCTGCCGATCAACCGCATCGGCTCAATCCCTGGCAAAGTCTTTAGTGTGGCAGACTACTGCGGAGCCCCGCAGCCGGCGACGCTCCGCCCGTCCAGACCGTTGCCGGCACGAGAAATCCCGAAGCCTCAAGACCGTTGGCAGATGGGAACGCCGACTCGCCAAGATTGCGGTTTATCCCTCTGCTGGGCGGCCAAATTATGATCGGGCGCCTGCTTCTAAGGGTTCGCCTGCCGCTTGCTCTTCAGCCGGCGACTTCGACTTGCGGAATAGCAGCTTTCGCAGCGTCCGTTTCAGCGCGCTTTCATCGGCGGCTTCTTGCGGTGCGGGAGGCGCGAACAAGGGCGTCGAGGTTTCGTCCAGCGCCGGCGCGGGGCCTTCCCCGGGGTTCGGCAGTTCCATGCTGGGCTCGACGGCTTCGGGGTTCTCCGGCGGCACGCGGTCGCCGAGCGTCGGAACGCCTTCGTTCGGAACTCCGACCGGCGGTGCATTGGGATCAAGGCCCACGTCGCGCAACCAGTCGACCGGCAGTTCCGGCGGCAGCGGATACATGGCGTCCAATTCGGCCAGGTTCTTGTCCAGCGGCTCGTCGATCCACATCCCGCGGTCGTCGAGCCGCATGATGCCGAGATCGATGTAGGTTTCCAGGCGGTTGGCGTAATACTGCAGCCAGACGCTCATGAAATTGTTCTGCGAGTCGCTGAGAGCCTGTAATGCCGAAAGCAGGTTCTGGGCCGAAGTGGGACCAAGCGTCGAGGCCGGCTGGCCGGGCTGCACCGGCGCCGGGGGTTGGCTCAGGGCTTCGCGCGTCTGGTCTACGCGCCGAATCGCAATGGCGACCGCCCGGCGTTGAATTTCCAGGTTAATCTCCAACTGCTTCAGAATACGCATGTCCTGGCGCAAGCCCTGATTCTGCAGGTCTTCGAACTGAATCAACGCGCGGCGTTGCTGCTGGTATTGGATCAGCGCCTGGCGGTAGTTGTTGCGTTCCAACAGCCGGGTGATGGGGGCGTCGAACCTCAGTCCCGCCGTGAAGTTGCCGGTCGCTGATTCGAACCGCAAAGGGTTATTGCCGAGCGTGCTCATATTGCCGTTGATGGTGACCGTCAGATTCGACCGCAACGCATTGGCGTTGAAGGCAATCAACCGCCACTGGTCCACCAGCGACGCGCGGGCGTTCATCCAGTCGAGACGATGGACTCTGGCGATCTGCAAAGCGTCGATCGTCGAAAGTTCAAGCGGTTCGAGCGTCACCGACTCCAGTCGCGCCAACGCCTTGACCAGGGAGATTTCCTGGGTCAAACCGGAGAAAGACGTAGCCAAGGCGACGAGGGCGTTAGCCGTTTCGCCCCGGGTTTCCGGCCCCAAATCGGCGCGCACGGCTTCCAGTCTGGGTTGATCTTGTTCGAAACGGATCTCGAACTCGCTGAGATTGTCCGCCAAGCGCTGCTTCTCCGCGACAAACAACGTTCGTTCTTCGGGCGTCATCCGCCGCACCCGCGTATCGGAACGTCCTTCGAGGGTCTTGAGATCCTCCCGCGCGCCCGCGATCGCCTCGCCGATCTGGCGATGGAGCTCGGACAGTCGGGCGATCGCTTCGGCCAACTGCTGCTCGGTCGGATCGCCTTCGACTTTGCTGAGCCGGTCGATAAACTCGGCAAAGCGGGTCTGCTGTTCGTTCAGCTCCGGATCGACAAGCTGAAACGGCCGGATCATGGAGTCGTCGATTTCGATCGGCAAATCGGGCGGCAGGCCAAGCTGTCCCGCTTTGAAGCCGTCCTGGGAATTTGCAAAACCAATCTTGGCGTTGAGCAGATTGGCCCTTGCGCTCTCGATGCTTTGGCGGAAGATGTCCACTTGGGCAATATCGATCAATCCCGCTTCCAGGTTGGCCTCGAGCAATTGCAAGGTGCGGGTCTGGAGATTCAGCGTATTCTCAGCGTTGGCAATCTGCTGTTTCTGCTGCAAGAGCCCGATAAAGCCGCCGACGGTGCCGGCGCCGCCGGTCGCCAGGCCGGCCACGCCCGCGGCCGACGTGCCGCCGACCTGGCCGCTGCCGCCGACTTGAGCGCCGCCGAAGTTGATCGCCGCCGCCACGCCGCCCAAGCCGCCGATGCCTTGACCGCTAAAGCCGGTCAAACCGGTGCCGCCGAAGCCGCCGCCGCGTCGTGACAGGCTTTGGACGCCTTGCGTCTGACCGACCGCCACATTGGAAAACCAACCATGGCGCCAGCGTTCGTACGCGCGAAGATTGGCCAGCAGAGTCCGCTCGACGATCGTGAGTTGCTCGAGCGTAACGATCCGGCCGCCGGCGCGCAACAAAGGCTGCACCAGGCTCATGTTCACGAGCGAGTTCGCGTTGTTGGTCTCCGGGCCCGCCAACTGCCAAACGAACGAGTTGGCGAAACCGACGAGCAGATCGGCGCCCGTGGCGAACTGGCGGGACAAGACGGTGTTTGTCCCCACCGGTCCGCTGTTCAGCACCGTGAGTTGGCTGCGGCTGATCGGCGTTCCGCCCACGACTCGGGCGTTCGCACTTTGCGCGCCGGAGCGAAGCCACGTCACGCCGCTGCCGGCGAACAACTGAGTATTGAAACGGAAGCGTTCCGTGCTGACGTCGAGCGCCGAAAGGTAGAGCGTTTCCAACTGCGTTCGGTGAAGTGGAGAATGGATATACGACAACGCCACAGCGCCGGGCAGATCGAGTTTGACCACGCCCTCGGGCGTCGTCTCGCAGTATTCTCCTAAACGCTGGCGCCAACCAGGATTGGCCAGGCCCGGAAGTTCACCGTTTCGGTGCCACCAGGGGGCGTGACGTTTGCCGTCAACGTGGTGCATGTAGACGTGCGAATAAGGGTCGTCCGGCGGCAGAGGCGGGCGGTCTGGATTGGTCGGATCGTAATACCGGCTGCGAGGGTCCATGTTCAAATTGAACCCTGGCGGAAGCGCCCAGCGTGGATTGTTTGATTTTTCCGCCACCAGGTACGCCACCTCGCGATCCGCGCGACCGCGCCAGAACGTGCGGGTGCAGCCGGTCTGCGCGGCCACGGCGGCGATCATTAGAATCGCGAGGAACGGAAGTTGAGCTCGCGGCGGCGACGTTTCAGACACCGGGTTGCCTCTCTGCGTGATCCGAAGGTGTAGGTCTCACTAGACTTATTGGCGGTCGCCGAAAGTTTTCCGGCGTCGCGGCGTCCCGTGGTCCCGGACGGGAACAGGCCCATGTAATGGACTTCGGCTGGTAAAATATGCCGCCTTTAACGATTTAACCGGCCGCACAGGTTATCTAATGCGAAAAGTCGTGGGCCGCCTGCGGCGACGCCATCCGACCGAGGGGGCAACGGGGAAAGCGATGTACTTGGCAGAAGCCGCGAGACGAGCCGTCCTACGCCAGTTTCGCTGTAACCGGACAGCGTTTGGCGCCACTATCAGTGCAATCGAGGCCCAGGGCTGCATTGGTATTCAACGGCGGCTGACCTTGAGAGCCCCGCTGGCGGCAAATGCTGCGGCAGCGGATTGCGACCGAGCTTGAACCTACGCTTCCTGGCGCGCATTGCCGTCTATTCCCGGTAGTCACGGCGTGCCGCCAGGAAGCGAATCTATAAATTTCACGGCTGTAACTGTTTATCGCGGGCGTTACACTATTCGGTTGACGGCTGTTTTCACGCTAGCAGTCGTTCCCGGCCGCTCGACTTCGGGATCCTGGGGTGTTTCGGAAGTCTGGAGCGGCAGTGTGACAAGCGTTGACCGCCGCGCAGTTTATTAGAACGCCCTTTAGTTGGAATGCCGCCGTGCAGTTCACCGCTGAAATAGGGGGCCAGCGTCTGACGCTAGCCGAAGCCTGTCAAGAAGTTGTGACGTTGGCGATCGGTCGGGCCATGACGGCTGACTCCCATCGAGAGCTGGCATGGACGCCGAAAGTAGTCGATGGCGGAGCGGCCCTGCCTGCGGATTGGGTGGACATCCAGAGTTCCCTGGGCGGCGACGGTCAGGCGTTCGCAAGATTGGTGCATCGTTATCAGGATCAGATTGCGGCTCAGATGTGGCGGCTCAGCCGGCAGCATGCCGATTGTGAACAACTGGTACACGACGTGTTTGTCGAAGCCTACCTGAGCCTGAGGAAATACCAGGGCCGCGCGCCGTTCCTGCACTGGCTGAGAAAAATCGCGACCCGCGTCGGCTACCGGTACTGGAAACAGCAGGCGAAGCAGCGGCAACAGTCTGCAACGCCCTTGCAAGACTGGCACAAGTGCACCGAGCCCGCATCGGCGGGCCAGACGTCGGAAGAAGCAGCATCGCTGGTCCACTCCCTGCTGGCCAAATTGCCGCCGCGTGATCGTCTGGTGCTGACGCTGATTTACCTGGAGGGGTGTTCCGTCGCCGAAGCGGCCGAGATGTCTGGCTGGAGCCAGACCATGGTCAAGGTGCAGGCCCACCGGGCGAGAAAGAAACTCAAAAAATTGTTGGACGAGGCCTCCTGATGCCATCCCTCACCGATTTCGAACGCTTAGCGCAGTTGGCGCGGCGAGAGCGGGCGCCGAGCGTCAATGTCGCCGGCCAGGTCATGGCAGCCATTCAGCGCTCTCGGTATCGCGTTTCTCGCGTTGATTCTCCTGCCCTGGTCTTCGCCGGCGTGGCCTTGGCGGCCGCGGCGCTGGTGGCCATTTGGGCCGTTCCCGCATGGGAATCCGTGCAGGATCCCTTGGTGGCTTTGTTCAAACCGTTGAGCCTGGCTCTCGAATAAACTGAAGGCGTGCAATGAGCGATTCTGCCGTGCAATGGGCCATGGAGCCTGAAGTCGCGTCTGCCATGCGGCAGCGTCGTTGGCTCTCGCTGGCCATGATGGTCCTGATCTTCGGTTCGGGCACGGTCATCGGCAGCGGGTTGACGATGATCGCCGTCAACGACAAATACGACGCGCGGATGAAGAACCCTTCCGCTTCATGCGATCACGTGTTGCCGGTCATGCAGCGAGAACTGCAACTCTCGGACGAACAATCTGCCGAAGTGAAGACGATCTTGACGGAGCACGACAAGGCAGTCGGCAAACTCTGGACCGACATGCGTCCGAAGTTCCGCGAGCAGTTGAAGCAACTGGAAAATCAGGTCAACGGCGTGCTGACCACGGAACAACAAGAGAAGTGGCACGCCTGGCTGGAACAGCGCCGTCGCCGGTTCTGGTCGTCCCCAAGCCGTTCGGGCAGACACCATTCAAAGCCGCACCCAGACGACGGCCGCGACGGAAAGTCGCATTTCGGGCATGGCTTTGAGCGACATCAGCAGCACCATCCGGAATCGCCAGCTCAGTCCGACGCGGCGCCGGCGGTAAAGCCGACCGTCGAGGACGAGCCTGCCAAATCCTGAGTCTGGCGCCCGGCTCGATCTCGCGGCGTTCGAACCATGCCGCGGCGTGTCGTCTCGGCAGACGTGGGTTGCGCCGGCAGTCGACGCGAATCGATCGTCGGCTCTTCGGGGCCCTGCAAGCGAAAACCAGGGGGCGCTTCGTGGACCGATCGTCCCGGGCCGCTGATCGATCCATTCGCTGATCGACCACTTCTCCGCACGATTGGAAGCGTCCGCTGAGAAAGCAGCCTACCTGGCGCTATTCTCAATGACCTGCCGCAGTTCTCTGACACGGTCCAGGTTGATGCCTTCCGGTTCGTGCTCCAATAGCCAGGCGATGTCTTCCAACGCCTCGGGGCCCATTCCGCTTCGATAGCGAAAGAAGGCGCGATACATGCGATCTTCGGGCGAATCGGGGGAAATCGTCAGGATGGCATCGAGATAACGGAGCATCGCCTGGGGCTCCTCACCTCGGCCGGCGATGCCTCGCAAGTTGTGGAGCATCCGCACCAGGATCGCTTTGGAACTGGCCGGTTTCAGGTCGTCGTCATTGAGCGCGCGGCCGGTCGCCTCCTGCACGCGCTGGTTGGCTTGTTCGCGCGAGAGCGTTCGCCCCGACTCAAACACGTCGATCAAGGACTCTTTCCCGTCGGCCGCAATGAACTTGACAATGAAGTGCCCCGGCAAGCCCACTCCAACGACGTTCAAGCCGATTTCGCGGGCCAGTTCCATGTAGATCAACGACAAGGTGATCGGCAAGCCTTCGCGGTCGTCGAGCACCTGGTTCACATAGCTGTTCGCCCGGTTGTAGTAGTCGGCGCGGCTGCCATGAAAGCCGTTGGCTTCAAACAGGAATTCATTCAAGCTGTTGAGCTTTACCGACTCGCCCGCCTGTTCGGGCAGTTGCGACTTCAATTCCTTGGCCATCCGTTGAAAGTCGTCTCGATAGGCATCAACGTCTAATTCGTCCTGGTCCAGACGGGCAATCAACAACGCGGCGTGAAACAAGTCGATCTCGCGATCATGTTCGACGTCGAGCAGCCGGGCCAATTGGTCGAGGACTCGCTGGTGATGCACTGCCAGGGCCATCTTTTTCAGTTGGCTCGACTGACGTTCGAGGCGCTGGGCAAGTTCGCGCAGCGCAACGATGTTGGCGTCGGCGTTAGTCGACAGTCGATCCACGAGTTCTCCGCCCAAGGCTCCTGACGGCGGGAGTTCCTTGAGCAAATCTCGAGCGTCTCCCAGCAATTCGTCGGAAGGCTGCGGCGGATCAAGCTGTTTCGCCTGGCGATACTGTTTGAACTCCGCTTGGGTCGTGCGAAACTTGGCCAGGCCCGCCAGTCCCGCGGGGACTCGGACTTGCGTCGACTCAATCACCAAATGATCGTTCACGAAACACTGCACCTTCTCCGCCTCGACTCGCACCTTGAGCCGGTTCCAGTCCCCCGGCCGATAATGCGGGCTCGGTTTCTCTTCGAGCACCTGCCAACTGGTCACGTCGGGACCGTCAAAGCGGCTGAGCCGCAGGCTGCCGGCGCTGGGATAGAAACCGAAATGCCGGTCGGCGCCATCGCTGCCGAATGCAATCCCTGCGGCGCCCGACTCGTCGTCCAGTTTCACGACCACCGCAACCTCGTAGGGCAATTCCGGGGTGGGCTCTTGCGAGAGACAAAGCGAACGGCCGCCAAAACCTGCCCCGGCGCCATCGACGGTCACGCGACCGCCTCGTTGTCTCCAACGGGCGCCGAACAGCGGTTTCCACTCCATCGGATCGAGCGCGCCGATTAGTAACCAGCGTTCCATGGAAATGGGATTGGGCTTCTCCAGGAGCGGCTTCAGCCGGTTGCTTGGCACCGCAAAGCCGAGGTTGGCCGTCACCGCGGACTTCATGGTCAATAAGCCATGCACGCGCCCCTCCATGTCCATCAAGGGCCCGCCGCTGTTACCGGGTTCAATGGGAATCGCCAGCTGGATCATTTTTCGCCCGTCGATCTCGCGCTGGCCGGAGACCACTCCCGTAACGACGCTGTGCGTCAATCCGAGCGGGTTGCCTACGGCGACGACCGGCTGGCCTTGCTTTAGCGAGTCCGAATCGGCCAGTTCCAAAGGCGTCAAACCGTCGGCCGCGATTCGCAACAAAGCCAGATCGGCCATTCGGTCGGAAGCGTGAATCGCAGCGACCTCGTGCCGGCGACCATCGTTGGTTTCGACGGAGATGGGCCTTGCCTCGCCGATCACGTGCAGGTTTGTCGCAATGAGCCCGTCCGGCGCCACTACGAAGCCGGTTCCGAGCCCCTCGCGTTTTCCATCGCGACCGCTGTAGGTAATCACGACGATGCTTTTGCGAACGGCCTCGACAAGCTCTTCGACGGAAACGCCGGCAGCCGGCTGCTTTTCGGCCGCTTGAGCCGGCTCGTTCGTTTGTTGAGTAGGCTGCGCCGGCGCAGGCTCCTCGGACTGTGCCCGCATGCCGGAGATTGCCAGGGCCGCCAACAGAATCGCTGGCAAGCGAAAGCCTCGTCGAGTTCGTGACACAGGATAGCTCCCTGGGGCTTTGAAGTTGGAGAGCGCTGCGAGGAAAGACTCGTTCCCTTCTCGCCGAGTATATCGAGCCCAGCGCGGACGGACAGCAACGAAGTGAAAGTTCCCTTCCAACGCGGCGAGCGGGGGGCCGCTCGGTCTGCCTTCAGGTCAAACACCCCTTGGATTCTCACCGGTCCGGTTAGGGGTGCTTGCACGCGCAAATCGGAGCAGCAAAGCCCTGACTCCGTCAGAAGGGGCTCTGTAACCATTGACATAGATTATGGTTATTGTAAATGGTGGCGCCCACCTCAGGCTGCGGCCCGGTATTTCGCCGAGACGAAATGCTGAGAAATCCCCATCCGGGGGATCGGCCTACAGCGGGAGAGTGGTTATCTTGAATGGGGGGGTTAGTAAACAATGGGCAGTGCCTGCTCACCGCGTGAAGGACCAGCAACTCTGATGCTCGCTTCCTTTGCCCATTTCACAGACCTACGACAGGCCTTGGCTTCCCCCCAAACCGCATAGTTTTCGAGTGCGACGATCTCTCACCGGGAAGGCGCGGTGCTGCCTCGAGCAGACAAAACGCATTGCGCTGGAAGAGGCCCAGCGAATGGGCGACTGCACGTCGATGTTCGTTACCCATTTGTTCCGTTCATTATTCTCACCGAGGGCCGTAATCGATGGACCAACCTAACCAGACCAAACCGATCCGCTTGCTGATTGCCGACGACCATGAAGTCGTTCGTTCGGGGCTCAAGAGCCTTGTCGCGGGCACCGAAATCGAGGTGATCGCCGAGGCGGGGACGGCGGACGAGGTTGTTCGCCTCGCCGAAGAGCAGCAACCAGACGTCGTGCTGCTCGACATTCGCATGCCGGACAGCGACGGCTTGAACGCGCTCAGCCGCATTAAGCTCTCCAAGTCGGACTTGCCCGTGCTGATGCTTTCGACGTACGACAATCCGACTTACGTGGCTCGGGCCGTGGCGTTAGGCGCATCAGGCTACCTGCTTAAGGGGCTCAGCCGCGACGATTTGCTGGCCGCCATCCGCCGCGTGGCCAGCGGCGGCGATGCCTGGACTCGCGAAGAGTTGAGGCGCGTGACCGGGGCGTTGGCCACTCCGCGAGTAGCCGCCGACGTAGAGGTGCCCCTGACCCAACGAGAAAGCGAAGTCCTGCGTCAATTGGCCTTCGGGCTGACGAACAAGGAAATCGCGCAGGCGCTCGGCATCAGCTACGAAACGGTTAAGGAGCACGTGCAACACGTGCTGCGAAAGGTGGGCGTTTCCGACCGCACGCAGGCTGCCGTGTGGGCGGTTCGCAAGGGGCTGGTTTAATTCGCCTCGAATCGTGGTATGCTGCTTGCCAACGCGTGTAAGTTCATGCGTCGAGCAGCGCGCGCCCCGAACTGCGGAGAGCCCCTTTGCCAAAGCCCACGGACATTCGCTTGCTGAACGTCGCAAGCGAAATCGAAGAGATCGTGTATCGCGCCCCGATCAAATTCGGCGGCCGCGTAGTGACCGCCGCGACATTGTTGCACGTCACGGCAGACGTAGAAACGCGCGACGGCCGGCGCGGCCAAGGCTTCGGCTCCATGCCGCTGAGCAACGCTTGGGCGTGGCCCAGCAACGATACGCCGGGTGATTCAACTTTGGCCGCCATGGTGGATCTTGGGCAGCGCCTTGTCCGGGCGGCGAACGAATATGCGGACTACGGCCATCCTTTGGACGTGACGCACGATCTGGCCGAGTCCTACTCGTCGGCCGCGGCGGCGGCGACGCAGAGCCTGGGTTTGTCCGAGAGCATGCCCGCCTTAGCGCAACGCGTGGCCGCCAGCCCTTTGGAGGCGGCCATTCACGACGGCTACGGAAAAACGCTCGGGCTGAATTCCTATAACGTGCTTGGCCCTGAGTTTGCCAACCGGGATCTGGCCGCTTATCTGACCCCGGAGTTTGCCGGCGAGTACCTCGACCGCTATACGCTCCGCGAGCCCAAGCCCCGGATGCCGCTGTACCATCTGGTCGGCGCCGTCGATCCGCTGACCGACGCTGACATGACGTCCCGTTTGAACGACGGACTGCCGGAAACGTTGCCCGAGTGGATCGCCGCGGACGGCTTGACGCATCTCAAGATCAAGCTCAATGGCGATGATTTGAACTGGGATGTCGAAAGGGTGGTCGCCGTCGAGCAAACGGCGGCCCAGGCACAGCAAGCGCGAGGCTGCTCAGAGTGGCACTATTCGCTTGATTTCAACGAGCGCTGCGCCAACGTCGCCTACGTGCTCGAGTTTTTGGCGCGCGTCCGAGAACGTTCTCCGCAGGCGCTTGATCGCGTGCAGTACATCGAGCAGCCGACTCACCGTGATTTGAAAGCCAATCCCGAGAATCGAATGCACGAGGCCGCCAAGATCAAGCCGGTCGTCATCGACGAGTCGCTGATCGACCTGGAGAGCCTGCTGCTGTGCCGCGAGATGGGTTACTCCGGCGTGGCGCTCAAAGCGTGCAAGGGACATACCGACGCGCTGCTGATGGGGGCCGCCGCGCAGAAATACGGCATGTTTCTCTGCGTACAGGACTTGACCTGCCCCGGCGCGTCGCTTCTGCACTCGGCCAGCCTGGCCGCCCGGGTGCCTACCGTGGCGGCCATCGAGAGCAACGCACGCCAGTATTGCCCGGCGGGCAACATCGGCTGGGCCGACCGCTTTCCCGGCATGTTTGTCGTCACCGACGGAACGCTGGGAACCGGCGTCTTGAATGGTCCCGGCTTAGGTTTCTGAACCGGCGTTCTTCCTTTTCAGGCGCTGGCCGTGAATCCCGACGCCGGCTCGCCCCGGTCGAACGGCCCCGTCCGGTAAGGCGCCATTGTCGGCGCATGATTCAGCGGCGGCAGCAGGTGCGGCGCATGAGGCGCGGTCGATGGCGGCGGCGTCTCGGCCCCCAGTTGCTCGCAGACCAAACGCCAGGTTTCGCGCTCGATCGCGAGAATCTCGATCATATCGGCCAGCTTCTGTTGATCTCTCGTACGACATGCGTCGTTCAACAACCGGGAAACATAGGCATACAGACTGCCCACGCGGCTCACAAGCTCGGGCGCCAGTTCCGGCTTGAGTCCCGACATCAACTCGATCAGCAACTTCTGGCAGCCGATCACAGCCTCGCCCCCTTCGTAGATCCGCTCCTGCCGCCAATGTTCGGCGGCTTGTCGGGCGAACCGGATAGCGCCGTCGATAGCCATCAATCGCAGCTTTTGCGGCGAGGCCGTGAGCACCTGGCTTTCGAAGTAAGCATTGTGGGCGGGACGATGGGCCATGGAGGATCCTTTCTCGCGGGACGTAATCTGGGAGCTGGTCGAATCCGTGCGGTAGGAAGATATACGGCGGGCGTTGAGGCGACCGAACGGTAGCAGGCGCCGGCTGGCGGCAGCTTAACCGCCAGAGCTGCTGGAACTGCTGGAGCCGCTCGAACTACTCGAGCTGCTCGAACTGTTCGAACTGCTCGACAGGCCTGCCAGGTTCGCCAGTTGGGCGACTTGCGAACTCTGAGCCTGCAGCACGGCCAGCGCGCTTTCCATCTGGCTGAACTGGTTGAGCAGCAGCGTCTTCTTGGCGGCAAGTTGTGCGTTCAAGAAATTGACGCGGTCCTGCTGGTCGGTAATCTGCTGGTTAAACAGGTTGACGCGGCTCTGAATACTGCCGGTGTACTGATCGGTGAAGCCCTTCAGGCTGTCGACAAGCTTGGAGGCCATGCCGGTCGCGGTATTGCCGAGGAAGTCCTGTACTCCCGCCGGATCGCTGGTAACCGCCGCTTGTAGCGTCTCGGTGTTCACGCTCAATTGCCCGCCGGTCAACGTAACGCCCATCTGCATCAGGCTGCGCGTTTTGTCGGTCGCGCTGCCTGCTAACTCGGTAACAGCGTTGAAAATCGTGTCGTGGATCTGCTGGACGGTCAAATCCGATTGCAGCACGCCTCCCTTTTGAGTCGTGGCGTCGTAGGAATCGACTTGTGAAATGGTGCTGCTGACCGTGTTGAAGTCTTTCACGAATTGCTGCACGGCGGAGACCAAGGGCTGCGTGTCCTGCCCCACAGTCAGGGAAACAGGGGTGGAACTGACCCCGGTCACATTAACGGTCAATCCGGGCAGAATATTGCTGAACGTGTTGGTCGCGGAAGTGAAAACCAGGTTTCCTGCGCCGGCCGAGCCGATCTGCAGCACGGCGTCAGCCGGAGGCGTCAGCGTGGAAAATGAAAGGCTGGTCGCGCCGGTATCAATCAGCAGTCGTCCGGCCGTTCCGGAACTGGTGCTGCCCAGCATGAATTGATAGGGCTTAGAGGTTCCGCCATTATTCAGCAGGTTCATGTAAACCGGCGCTTTCGCGTTGACAAACTCTTGCTGGAGCGTGGAGAGCGTGTCATCGGAGGTGACCGTGACTTTGTAGCGGAACGCCCCGTCGATCTGACCGCCGGTAGCGCTGCCTGCCAGGTTCAGGCTGGCGGCTGCGCTGCCGCCGCCCTGATCGGTCACTTGCATCGTGCCGTCGCCTCCGGCGGTGTCATTCAGCAAGATGCCGTCGCCGGTGGAATTGATGGAAGCGGTAACGCCCACGCCGGCAGTGTTGATCGCCTGAATTACGTCGCCGACGGTCGTGATTGCCGAACTCGTCAGGTTGATTGTCGCCGACTTGCCCTTGCTATCGGTAATCTGAAACTTTCCGGGCTGGAAGCCGGCGCCGCCGTCAAGCGTGCTCAGCTTGGTGTTCTCGCTGATGTATCTGATATTCAAATCTCCGCTGTTCACGCCGGTAGACGCGGTGTCGGCGGCGATGTGCAAATCTGCGGCGGTTGTGCCGCCGCCCACGTCGGCGACAATCAAGTTCGAGGCGGTGCTTCCGGTCGTATCGGTAAGCTGTACCCCGTCTCCCGCGGAGTTGACGGCGGCTTTGATGCCCAAGCCGGCTCCGTTGATCGCCGAGATCACGTCGTTCAGCGTGGAGGCGCCCGAGAGATCGATCGAGGCGCTGGCGCCGCTACGGTCCGTCAATTGCACCTGGCCCAGCGCTGCCACGCCCGAGCCGCCGTTGACGTCCTGCAACAAGACGGTATCCAGTCCGGCGATAATGCGCTTGCCGGTGAGCACGCCGCCCCCTTGTTCGCTGCCCAGAATGCCGAGATCGGCGGCCGCATCGCTGCCGTTAATGGCCGAAACTGACAGCGTGCCGGCCCCGCCGGTCGTGTCGGTCAAGGTCAGATGCGTGCCCGATATCGAAGCCACGACTCCGCCATTGTTCCCTGTGGCGTTGTTAATGGCGTCGACCGCATCTTGCAGCGTGGTCGACGAGCCCAGGTCGACGGCCAAGGTCGTGCCGTTCTTCAAGGTGACCTGAAAGTCAGGCACCCCGGCGGATTTGCGCACGCCGTTGCCGTCATTGAGCGAATTGAGCTGCGTGTCTCCTGAGAGGCTGACGATGTTGGCGCCCGTCAGCGTGCTGGAAGCGACGGAGCCGCTCAGGCCCAGGTCAGCCGCCGTCGTGCCGTTGCCGACGTCGCTAACGGTCAAATTGCCGGCGGTCTGCCCCGTCTTATCGGTCAGCACCAGGCCATCGCCGTTGACCGACGCTTGCACGCGAATCCCGGTCGCTTGATTGATGGCATTGACCACATCGTCGATCGTCTGGGCGGGCGTCAGGTCAATCGTCTGTGAAGCCCCGCTGCGGTCGGTGATCGTTATCGCTCCGCGGGACACGCCCTCGCCGCCGTTGAGCTGAGCCAGGGGCGTGGCGGGATTCACAAAGCCGCCGCGTTTGATGGTGATAGTCCCGGCGCCTACCAGCGAGCTGGGATCGCTGAATCCGTTGGACAGCAGTTGCTGGGTTTGTGCCTGCGCGATGGGCGTCACCAGGTAGCTGGCCAGGGGCGTCTTGGAACTGGCCGTGCCCGTCACAACCGACGGATTCGAGCTGGCCACCTGCC
The DNA here is from genome assembly GCA_035547635.1 of Pirellulales bacterium. Lineage (GTDB taxonomy): Bacteria > Planctomycetota > Planctomycetia > Pirellulales > JAICIG01 > JAICIG01. The sequence continues at coordinate 6,319 of DASZUP010000568.1, read as the reverse complement.
TGGCCGAGAGCACGCTGGCGCTCGACAACGCTTGCGTGTCATTCTGCAAGGCCAGCAATTTGGTCGACAAGTCAAGCAGAGCGGCTTGCTTGCTTTTCTCAGCCGTGATCTGATTCTGCAGGTCCGTGACCGGCTGGGCCTCGAACGACAGCAGTTTATCGACGAGATCGGCGGTCGGCAGGCCGCTAATCAGGCCGACGCCAGCCGTAATGCGTCCCATAGAAAGCTTCCCTCACATCCCGATACGTCAGTAGCACGCGGAACAACGGTGCAAGGCAATCGATTTTTGGATAGCGTCTGCTGTTCAGACGCATGTGGACAAAGTCGTCCGGGTCGGGATGCTGTTATCGCTGTGCGGGGACTGCGGAGAGAAAAAGCCCCGATCGGCCGGGTGCGGGCCCGGCCGATCGGGAACTCAAACGTTCACGAAAACTTAACCTCGCGGCAGCAAGGCCAGCAGTTGTTGCGGCGCACTGTTGGCGATCGACAACACGCTGGTGCCGGCCTGGACGAGCACCTGGGCTCGGGTCAAGGCGGCCGTTTCCTTGGCAAAGTCAGTATCCTGAATGCTGCTTTGAGCCGTGGTCACCTGTTCCAATGCCGTCTGCTGGCTGGAGATGTTGCTTTCCAACACGTTGGACTGCAAGGCGCCCAACTGACCGCGAAGCGTGGCGATCTGGCTGATCGCCTGATCCACGAGCGTCGCGGCGTCGGTCAGGTCGGCATTGCTCAGCACCTGCGATCCGCCCGTCCGCAAGTCGTAAAGCGACGCATTGCCCGTCGTGCTCGAATTGCGCCCCAACAAGTGCGCATCGAGAGCGGCGATGCTCACGGTCACCTGATTCTGGGAATTGACCGAGGCGCCGATCTGGAACAGGGCGCCGCCCGTCACATTGAACGTCGACGTGGCGTTCGCTCCAACGTTCTTGCCCGTGACCAGCGTCGAGGTCCCCGCCGCGTTGAAAGTAGCGGAGTTGTCGGTTGTCGAATCAGCCGTCACGTAAGACAATTGGGCGATGCCGGTCGAGCCCGCATTGGCGGCGGTCAACGTAACATCCGCACCGGCGCCGGCGCCGGACGCGGTGACGCCCGTCTGGGCCGACACGTTGTTGATGGCGTCCGTCAGGACCTGGCTGTTGCCAATCAGGTCGTTCGTGTTGACCTTGACCTCCACCGTTCCCAGGTTGCCCGTGATCTTAAAGGCGCTGATGTCGACGGCGCCGGCGGCGCCGCCGGCCTTGCTGAAGCCCGCCAATACCGAACCCGTGATGGTGTTGGTGGTGCTCGTCGGGGCGGCGAGGCTGGGCGTGATGCTGGCGTTGAAAGAAATCGAGCTGTCGGTGTAGCTGATCGACGAGCCATCGCCCGTGAACTGGCCGCCGCCTTGGGCGGTGGTCACCGTGCCTTGGGCGTCCAGACCCGCCGTCGCTTCCTGCGTTCCGGTCGTGCCCGTGCTGTTGATCAGCGTAATGTCGGAACTGTTGGTTGCAGCGATCGCCTGGAAGCTGAGCTTCGCGTTTGAGCCATAGTTCTGGCTCTTAAGGACCAGGCTCGAGCCCGCTCCGCTGCCCGTGGCAGTCACGCCCGTCTGGTCCTTCACGGCATTGATGGCGTTGGCGAGTGCGGAAGTGTCATTCAACACAGCGTCATTATTGACGGTGATGATGGCATTCCCTTTGTCGCCGGTAATCTGGTAGGTGGTGGTGTTCGACGTACCGGACACGCCTGCGGCGCCCGTCAGGGCGGCCTGGTTCGTTTCGGCGCCGTTGAGCAGCGTCGCGTCACCGGTGGTCGTGGTATTCGAGCCCGTGGCGCCGTTGGCCAAGGCGTTGGCCAATAGATAGGAACCGGAACCGACCTTGCTGTCGGTCAGGATCACGCTGGCGCCCAAGCTGGTTCCGGCGATGCCGTCCGTACCGAGCGTGGCGACCAGGCCCGTGGAACTGGTACGTGCATTGATCGCATCAACGATCGCCTGACTGTCATTGACTGCGCTGGCGTTGTCAAAGGTCACATTGACGGGGGAACTTGAGTTCTTGCTGCCGGCGATTTGAAGGGTCGTCAAGTCAACTCCGGCGCCAACGGCCGTGCCGGCGACCGTAGCCGCGGTGGCCGCGCCGCCAGACGCCAGCGAAGCGTTGTCGCTGGCGACGATAATATCCGCTGTCGCGTTTTTCTGCAGCGTGTGCAGGGTGACGTTCGCGCCAGCAACGGTGGCGTAGAGGCCGGTTTGCTTCGAGACGCCATTGATCTGCGCCGCCAGGTAGCCGGCGCCGGCCGCGTCTGCGGTCAAGCCGTTGACGCCGCCGTTAATGCCGTTATCCAGCGTGATGGTCGTCGTGGTGGCGTTCGACGTGTTGTTGAGAGCGGTGATCGCGCTGTCCTGGTTGGTCAGGGTCAGCGTGGTGGTCGTACCGGCCGCGAGGGCGCCGGTAATGGCCGACGCGTTGATCACCGCCGTGGCTCCGGCGCCCGTCGTCAGGCTCAGGCCGTTGAGTTCGCTTCCCGCCGCGGCGCCCGCGGCATTGGCGCCGCCGGCGCCGAAGCCCTGAATCGTGGTCGAGGCGTGCGTCGAAGTGCCGAGCGACAAGTTGTTCAAACCGGCGCCGGCCGATTGCGACAAACCAACCAACTGCGTGCTGGCCTGCGTGGCCTGCTGGTTGAGCGAAATGACGTTGCTGTTGTTGCCGTTGGTGCCCTGCGTGAACGACGTCACCTGAATATCGGCCGTCGACTGGAACACCGATCCCAGGCTGCCGCTGATGTTGAAGGCCTTGTTGCCGTTGAGCAACTGGTCGCCGCCGAACACGGTGGTTTGCCCGATGCGGTCGATGCTGTCGATGGCGGAATCGACCTGCACCTGATTGGCCGCGATTTCCGCGGCCGAGATGGCGCCTTTATTCGCCGAGGCCTGCACGAGGCCGCGGACATTGTTGAGCAGGGTGCTGACCTGCGACAAGGCGGCGTCGGCCGTGGCGACAATATTGTTGGCGCGTTGGCTGTTGGTGATCGCCTGGCCGATCGAGGTCACTTCGCTGCCGAGCACCGAAGAGGCGATCAAACCGCTCGGGTCGTCTTTGCCGGAGTTGATTCGCAAACCGGTTGACAACCTCTGGAGAGCCGTTTGTTCGGCAATCTGATTGTTGTACAAGTTCGACTGGGCTTGCAGAGAAACGATGTTCGTGTTGATGCGGGTCATCTAAGACACCCCAGATAAAAAAGGACTGAGTCCAAGCCTACCGGATGGTGGGGAGTCGCTCATCCCGGACCAGCTTGCCTGCGCGCCGCGGAACTCTTCGCCCATACGGATCACGCTTCACGGTTGTTAATTACGCACTACCCAATTCTCTATTTCGGTCTGTCAAGACCGGACAGACGACCTCGAGAAGGCGTCCTTCATCGTGGCATCTCTCTGGGCTTCATCGGCAGCCCAGTTGCGCATCTTGGAGAAAATAGGCTGACGCCGGACATTTTTTGCGCGTCGGCGGGGGGCATGCGCAGCACAATCCGCACGGCCGGCGCCATGGGCGCGGCGGCCGAAGCAAAGGGCGGATTGCAGCGATGGCGCCGGCGGCTCGAGCGACCGCCGCGGCAGAGGTTCAGGCGTCGGCGCCTGAGGCCGGCCCCGTCGGTTTGCCCAGCCCGCGGGCGTCTTTGGGCTCCAATCGGCTGGCCCGCAGATTTTCGCGCTGGATCGCCTCATAAACTTCCTGCCGGTGGACAGGAATCTCGGAGGGCGCATTGATGCCCAAGCGGACTTTATCTCCGCGGATATCCACAATCGTGATGACGATATTGTCACCGATCATGATGCTTTCGTCGCGCTGTCTCGACAAAACAAGCATCGATGGCTCCTTCGGCGCGCCCGATGGGGGATCAGGCGCTTTTCTTGAGGGGGGCGGGCTGGCTGGTGAGTTCGTGCTGAACGGGTTGGTCGCCGTTGGCCACGACCTGACGGCCCAAACGCCGTTCGAGATTAATGACCACCGGGGCCTTGAGATTCAGGGTAATCGATCGCTCGTTCTTGCCGACAATCGTCAGGACCTGCGCGTCCCGTACGTCGGCCAACTCCAACGGGGCCAATTCGCTGCGAAATACGCGGAATTGGTAGTGCGGCACAAAGCGGCGCGGACTGACGACTGCCAGGGCCACCTCGGGTCGAGAGGCGCTTTGCAGCCAGCCGAGCGCGTTGTTCTGAGCGTCAGCCAGCAGCACCCAGTTCCGACAATCTTCCAGCCCCAACAATCCCGTCGGAAAACTGATGACATCTTCCGCTTCGATGTGCAGGGCGCCGAACCGAGTCGTCCTGATTTGCATGCGACACGCTACCTTCCGTGGAGGTACTCGGACAAACTTGCGCTTCGTTTGAGCAGCGCACATTCGCTACATCGGCCGCGGCAGGCGGCCAAAACGAGAAAAACTCGGCATTTCGCCCCGGCAGAAATTGGCTCAAGAAGCGCCGGGCGAGCCGGAGGCATCAGAGATAATTGAGCAGGGAAAGTTTACTGATCATGCCGCTGGCCTGCAGCGCCGCCTGATAGGCGGCCTGCTTGCCAAGGAAGCCGGAGATGGCGCTGGGCAAATCGACGTCGACTTCCTGGGAATGGGCGCTTTTCAGCTCCGTGGCCTGGGTTTGCAGGCTGCCCAGCACGGTTGTCAGCGTTTGCTCGTGGGCGCCCAACTCCGCCCGGGCGTAATTCGTATTCGTTTCCGCCGTGTCCAGCAGCGCCGACGCCCGATTGATGCCCGGCACGTCATTATTCTGCAGCGCCGCTTTTAAGCGTTCCAGGGCCGTAAATACTCCGGTTACTTCCTGAGGGTTGGTATCGCCCCCGTTGATCATCTCGGGGGCGCCCCCGGCGAGCGTGCCGGTGGCGGATAAATCAACCAGGCCCGTTCCGTTATTCGGGCTGCCGCCGTCCGTAGGCGCCAGGCTGGCGGAAAACAGGGAACTGACGCCAGGATTGCCGTTGAGCACGCTGATCACCTGGTTGGCCGTCGCCGTCGCGGTATCCATATCGAACGTCAAGGTCTTCGTGCCCGCGTTATAACTGACGGACTCGTTGCCGGCCCCCGCGCCGCTGTCGATGAACTTTACCCGCACGCCATTGAAGGCCTCGCCGCTCTGCACGGCCGTAAAGACCAGGTCATTGTTCGCCCCTGAACTGTTGACGGCGGCAGTCGCTGAAATGCCAGACGTCGGCGGAGCGCTGCTCGTTGCGCTTGCCGGCAGCAGACCCAATTGGTTGGCGACTGGGCTCGGTGCGTTGGCCGTGATCGACAGCGAGCCAGGGGCCGTCGGATCGTCGTCCGCCAATTCGATGCCGTTGCCGAACGCGTTCAGCTTTGCGACGACGGGAACGCCGCCCCCGGTATTCGTGGCGTTGTTGTTGATCAAGTTGAGCACGTCGCCGATGGTGGTTGCGCCGGCGACGCTGATGCCAAAGGAAACCCCGTCTTTTCGCGTGATCGTGAAATCAGGCCCCGACGACAGAGGCGTGACGCCCTGTCCGTAGTTGAGGTCTGAGAGCGGCGTGTTGACGTTGAAACTCCGGATGCCGAGTTGCGTAGCGGTGACGCCGCCGTTCTCGCCGACGGAGAAGTCGCTGCCGCTCAGGCGCGACTGGATATCGATGCCGTTGCCCGCGCTGTTGATCTGCGCACGCACGCTGGCGCCGGACCCGTTGATCGTGTTAAGCACGTCCTGGATCGTCTTCGCTCCGGAGAAGCTCAAGGTGTAGGTCTTGCCGCCGTTGACGATCTGAATGCCGGAATCCTGGTCGAAGTTCGTTCCCGTTCCGCCCGCCAGCACTCCGCCCACCTGGGGATCTGTGTAGGAGTCAACGACGGTTCCCTTGCCGGTGTTCCCCGATTCGCCAATATCGAGACTGGCGGTAAACAGACCCGTCGCATTAATGGCGTCCACTACGTCGTTGGCCGTCGAGACCCCGCTTTTGATATGGACTTGCAGCGTGTTGGGATCGGCGCCGGTGTTGTAGGTATTGCCGACGGCCGGATGGATATTGGCAGGCAGGATAAAGCCGCCGGAGGTATTAGGCTCGGTGGTGGCTTCGCGCGCCGCCGTGAACGTGCCGTCCGTGTTAATGGCGGAGATGAGGGCGTCCGTGGAGGTCGCGCCGCTGCCGTCAACCCCCAGCGTCAAGGTCTTCGTGGCCGGGTTGTAACTGGCGGTCGCATTGTCTCCGATGGCGCCCGCATCGACCATATTGACGGTCACGCCGTTCATCGCCGCTCCGGGCGTGGCGGCCGTCAGCAGCAGATCGTTGCTGGGCCCGGTGAGTTGCAACACCGCCTTGGC
>DASZUP010000567.1:0-5192 GCA_035547635.1 Pirellulales bacterium | reverse complement strand
AAGCCGTGAACAGCATGCTCAAACGCCTGCTCGACTCCGCGCTTCGAGCCCGAAGGTATTGGAGTCAATGGCGCGAGATGGTCCTGCGGATCTTGACCCACAACGTGATGATCCTCTGGATGAGGTTTTCTACAGAGCAGTCCCCAACTTTTTTCACGGCTCAACAGTAATCGCTTGAGGAAATGTGCGACCTAGCACGCCAGGTCGCGATAATTCGGCATTTATCAGGTTATCATAATGCGGCGCACGCAACCATGCCACCGATACCTTAGCTCTGACGTCCATCAGTCGGGCAAGGGAATCCGGCTTGTGCAATATCAAGAAGTCGCCGTCGAAAGCGATATCGAGCGACGAAGCGCACGCTCCTACTTCCTCGCAAACCCGACGCGACGGCTACCAGACGGCGATGCTGGCCGAACACTTTGGCGAACGGCTCGAACAGCCCTGCGGGCACTGCGCCTGGTGCGTCGCCGGTCAGCAGCCGGTCAAGCTGCTGCCGCGCCGCGAAGCAACGATAGACGATCGTGATTGGCGCCAGGCGATCTCCCTGGCCGCCGAAAAGCGCGACGTATTGGGCGAACCACGCGCTTTGGCTCGCTTTCTTTGCGGGCTCTCTTCGCCGCGTCTCAGCGCGGCCCGGCTCGGCGGTCATGCACTGTTCGGTTCGCTGGCCGATGCGCCGTTCGCCAAGGTGCTCGAAAGAGCGCAAAGCGAATTGAGCTGAGTCCGGGCAACTCTGAGCCTCGCTGCGGATGGCGGCTAGAACTGAGGCCAGAAGTACCACGCTCCGTCGCGTTGATGCCAAAGCTGCTCGAACTGCTGCGTCTTGCGCGGTTGGTCGCCTTCCTCCAAGACGATGGTGAGCTTCACGTCGGCCAGGTGCGGTTGGCTGCGCGGCATGGCGGCGACCTCGATCCGAAAGCGTGCGAGCTGCGCGTCATCGTCTCGGGGAGGCGGTCGATGCTTTGACAACCAGCGGCGCAGATGGCGATCTCGCGTCGGCTCGACGAGCATCAGCAGCTTGGAAGTGTCGTCCGCCAGCCAGGCACGGGCCCAGAACTCGACGCGGCCTTCCAGCGACTCGGGCGGCTGCTGGGGCTCGGCGACGGTGGGCGCCGGGGCGGGCGAACGCGTGGTGGCGAAACCTACTCCGGCGATGCAGGCCAACGCGACTAGCGCTCCTGCGACTGAGAAACGCCAATTCGCTTTCACGGCCTCAAAAATCCCCACGTCCTCGGGCGCGCCCAGCAGCACGCGGACGCGTTCCCAACTGGCAAAAGAAGATCGCACCTGGACCCAGAATCCGGTCGGCGCCGACGCTTCATACGGCTTTCCGAACCGATCGAGCCGACACCAGGCGGCGCAGGCGCTGCACCGCAACACCTTGCCGAGCCGGGCCCAAGGAACGAGCGCTCGACCGCCGCAACGCGGACAAGTCACTTCCATCTGGCAATACCGCGCGTTTGCGGATTGCGGAGCAACCGGTTCGTTCATGACGAGCACTCTGGGCGACGATTGTTGTCCGAGTTTTGATGCGGTTTCAATCGCCTGACCATCCAAGCCTCTCGCTGCGAGCGGATGGCTAAGCGGGTCGGCCTGTCGCTGCCGCCCAACTTGCAGCAGCGATCATGCTTTCCGGTTTCCGGCGATCGTCTGCACGGCTCGACCCTGTTTACCAACTCTGGGCCTGCTGGAAGCTCGGCGAGGTTTCATCGTAACCGACGCCCGTGAACAGGCGGTTGTCTCCCCATTTAGACGTGAACGACAAGGTCGTCATGGTCGTCGGCTGGGGAAGTGCGACGCCGTTTTGCTGCGAAGGGGGCAGTGCGTTGACCAGCGGCGCATCCTTTTGCACGACGTAACCCAGTTCTTCGAGCGTATGGCTTTCCACATGGCCATCGAGGAATACGACGTTGCCACGGCCCTCGTGCCGCATCTCAACGGGAGAGAAATAGACGACGATGTCCGTGCCGGTCTCGTCCGGACCGTAAGGATCGAAGCCCGGAATCGTTTGCGGAGACGGACTGTCGACCGTCGAGCCGTCCGGGCGCACGCGCATGTGCGGCGGATCCAAAGTCATCGAGTGGCCGCCGTGCGGCATGTTGCCGCCGCGGCTGTCGCCAAAGCAGATCGTCCGCGACTGGTCCTTGATTCGACGCACGGGAAAGTTCAACATCGGCGTCGAGATATCGCCATCGACCAGGTTTCGGGTATTGCCAAGGTAGGCGAAATTATAGCCGTAGGCGCCGTTGCGAACTCCCATCTGGGTCGGCCCCAACAGGCTGTAATTCACGCTCAATTGCACGTCGATCAGCGAGGGGTCAAAGAAGATTTCATTGTCCAACGGCACGCCGGTGTAGGTGGGATCGGCCGTTCCGGCGGCCTTGATGGCGTCGAGATTCTGAGCGGGACGCCCGAGCAGGTGGGAGATCAGCCATTGCCAGCGCGGCCGGACGACGCCGTACGGGTTGACATACGATGGATCCTCGATTCTGTACGGCACATAGCAGCCATACAGGTCTTTATACTGTTGCAGTCCGAGGTAGAGCTGCCGTAAATTCGACTTGCATTGCATGGAACGCGTAACCTCTCGCGCCTTCAGGATCGCGGGCAACAGCAGAGACGCGAGCAGAACCATGATCGTGACGACGACCAGCATCTCGACCAAGGTGAATCCTGTGCGGTGTGAGCGGCGGGAGCGAAAAGCGTGGACGGGGCGATCGGCAAGCATGGACGACTCCGAGTGTAAGCGGCCTTTGGCGATCTGCTACTAGGCATTGGCCGCCCCCCAGAAGCAAGAATCGTGCCCTACGATTTGCCAAGCCGTCAGAAATATCTCGGCCGGAAAATGCGGCGCCTTACGCGGGGCCAGAGGGTTGTCGACGCAGGACATGAAAGCGCGGTGGATAATTCTTCGCCTGGATTGGCGATTTTTTCACCGCACCGAGTAGACGCCTCCGCCACGTCGCGTTGATCCACGGCGTGCAGCTGAGGCCGAAAAGACGAGGCTTAGCGCAACTCGTGAGATTCCCTGCGGGCCGGCGCTCAGCCGACCGCGTCAAACTGCTCGCCTTTGCCAATCGCCTGGCTCAGTTGGGCGGCGGAGGCGAGCAATTGATTGGCGGCATCGCCTTGTTGCTGTTGCGCATTCAGCGCCAGCCGCGCCACGCCGATCGAGACTTGCTGCGAAAGCAGCGCCTGGCTGGCTTGCGAGGCGCCGGCGGCCGACGAGCAGGAACCGGAACTGCACATGACGTCCTCGCGGAAAACTCAGCCGATCAAGCACCTGGAGTCCGCCCAGATTGCCCTCTGCTCGGTATCGTCGCCTCAGACCGTCAAACTTTGCCCTGTTCTTGTTCGCGCCGCTTACGCCAGGCAGGGCGTTTGTGCCGCAAGTTCACATTGTGCCGGCAGGCGCGCCGCGAGCCGTTCGCATGCATGCTGTATTTAACGTATAGTTCGGTATGGCTGAGCAAAAGGTTTGCGCCATTCTGGTGGTCCAAGAACATCTGATCATCGGCGAATTAGAAACTCGCGGCCTTCGGCTGCTCGACGTGCTTCTCGATCCGATGGCCGATTGGCTGCAGGTGTTCGGCGCCCATGTCGTGCATCGCGCAGCCAAAGCTCGCGCCGTTGCATCGGCCGCCGAGGTGCTTGTACGCAAGAGCGATCTCCAACTTGCCTTGCTGGGCGCCGGCAAACACGAATCGCCCGAAAGGCGGCGCTTCGCCTACGTCGACAAGCAGCAATTCTCCGCACTCGCGATTGTCGGCGGCTACGAAGTGCAAGGCCGCCTGCACTTGCAAGTCAAACGAGAATCGATTCGCCTGCTCGCCGAGTTAGGCTCTTTCATTCCGCTGACGGAGGCGACCGTCTCGTACGCCGCTCCTCGCGAGGATAAACTCGATGCGGAAGTGGCCATCCTTAATAAGACGGCCGTCAGCGCCTTGTCCGTCGGCGAACCGGTCGCACGCCCTCTGTCTGCAGGCGCGGCGCCCATTTCCGTTGGCAATCGTGAATGAGCTGCGGCAAGCGGCAGTCGCCCCGGCTTGCCCTGCGTTCGGCTGCGCGATAGCTTTCTGAGAGAATTCTGGACCTCGATATTCCGCCTTTCCTGATTCCCTTGCCTGCCTCTGATCTCAATCTTGAATCGCTATTGGCCACTGGCTTTCTGGCGCGCGTCGAGCATTATCCTTCGCTCGGTTCAACGAACGATTATGCGCGCGAGACGGCGGCCGCAAGCGGCGGCGAGTTGCCGCTGCTGATCATCGCCGATGAACAGACGGCCGGAAGAGGCCGCGGCGCGAACCGCTGGTGGACCGGAACTGGCAGCCTGGCCTGCAGTCTGCTTTTCGACCCGGCGGCGGCCGGCATCGAACGGAGGTACTTCTCCATGATCCCGCTGGCGGCGGCCGTCGCCATTGCAGAAGCCGCCGCCTCGCTGGCGTCCGGGCAAGCGGCGGGCATCCATTGGCCCAACGACGTGTTCGTAGCCGGCCGCAAGCTGGCGGGCGTGCTGGTCGAAGCGCTGCCCGACGGACGCCACATTCTCGGCTTCGGCTGTAACGTCAACAATTCGCTCGAGCAGGCCCCGGACGAGTTGCGAGCAATCGCCACGTCGCTGATCGATCTGACCGCCCGCACGCACTATCGCACGGCGGTGCTGCTGGATGTGCTGGAGCGATTGCAGCAGCGACTCGAACAGCTTGCCGAGCGGCCCGAGACGCTCGGCCGGCGCGCCGACGAACTCTGCCTGCAGCGCGGCCGCGCGCTGACGCTGCAGAGCGGCAACCGGCGCGCTACCGGTCTTTGCGCCGGCATTGCGCCGGACGGCGCGTTACTGCTGGAAACGCCCCGCGGCCTGGAGACGCACTACTCCGGCGTGCTGGTTCACGACTCGACGTCGCCAGGAAAGTAACTTCCGCTCGCCCACGGCGAGCGGGGGACGTCAGTCCCCTGGTGAGGTTGACTGATTAAACAGCATGGCCGCGTCAGCGAAGCAGCTCGGTCCAATCGCCGCATCAACACGGAGGCTCACGCCTCCGGCTCGCCTGAGTCGATGCCTCCGGCCCGCCGGCCGTTTCCGCTCACCGGATGCGAGCAATACCAAGCAGCGGCGCGTCCGCTTAATCCCACCACCACTGGCCGGGCTTGAGATGGTCGAGCTCGGTCTTCTGGCGAACCTCGGCGAC
>DASZUP010000566.1:0-9645 GCA_035547635.1 Pirellulales bacterium | reverse complement strand
ACTGCAAACATTTTTGGGCTTCCCCCGCATGCTGTGCCCAAGCAATGGCTCGGGCGGCGGGTATAGCGTCCGTCGCGGCAGAGCCGTCGCACGGGCCGACGTGGCGGCCGGCGCATCCCACGCCCTCGAAGAGCGATTGATCAATGCAGCATGAACTTCAACACGCGGAACACCCTCTTGGCGAGTGCTGCGACTTCGGGATCCTTCCGCCTGGCATTGTAGACGTATTTCCCTTTCGTACCGCCGCCGATGGCGTAATAGCCGACGGCGCCTCCGCCTACGGCAACTCCTCCCACGGCGCCGCCGCCCACCGCCACGCCGCCGATGGCGCCTCCCCCGACGGCCAACAGTCCGCCGATCGCTCCGCCTCCAATGGCAATCAGCCCTCGAGCCATGCCGCCGATGGCCACCGCGCCCGTGGCCCGATCGCCAATGGCAATGATCGCCTTGGCGTGCCCAAAAGCCTCGCCGTGCTGCAAATCCGGACCTGCCGCAATCTCCCACAGCGGCAACCCGAACAGGATGGTCGAAGAACGCTTTCTCACGCCGCGACCGGCGCCCGTGCGTCGCAGTGAGGCAATTTCGCCTTCCAACTTCGTGACGCGGCGATTGAGCGTTTCGAGTTCGTTCGACATGGACGACTGAGTCCTTTTTCCTTGCTGCCGGTCGCAACGCGCCCAGAACGAATCTCGTCGCCGACCGGCGCTGCTTTATCCTACGTCACTGCCATCGCGCGCAACGCCGACCGTCACAATTGCGCAGATCGTCGCATTCGCGCATCCGTCCCTAACGAACCTGAATTTCCAACTCGCAGACCACCGCCGCATGATCCGAAAGCGAACCTTCCTTCACCTTGTCGTCGAGGAATCGCTCGACCCTCACTTTCGTCGGTCGCAATGAACACCGAGCAGAAGCCTGGGCGGCGGAAATAAAGATGTAGTCGATTCGCCGGCCTCCCCGCACGTCCAGCGGCTCGTTCGTGCCGCCGGCGTCTGATTGAAGCGAGGGCCAAACATCGATCCATTCCAGGCCCGTGGATTCGAGCGCCGCCAACAATTCTTGATAGGGCGAAGCGGCGGTTTGTTTGTTGGGCCGTAACGGGTAATCGGCCGCGATATTCAAGTCGCCCATCAACACCGCCGGCCGCTCCAGCGATGCATGGGCCGCAATGAAGCGGGCCAGTTCTTCGACCTGGCTCTTTCGAGCAGGCGCCGAGCGGCTTTCCAGGTGCGTGAGAAAACAGTCGAGCAATTCTCCCGGGGCATCGCCCAGGCGGAGCCGGGCGTGCAGAACGCCTTTGGCGGCGAATCCGTCGGCGCGAAACCCGTGCGAGATGAATCTTGAAGCATCGCGATAAGTCAGCAAATGGCTCGCTTCGATCGGCAGCCGGCTCAACAACAGCAGTCCGCTATTCGTCAAACTGCGGCCGCGCGGCTTCGGAAACCACAGCGAGGTGAAAGCGCGGGGCGCGGCGGTAGCGGCGCCGCCGATCAATTCGTCGCGGCGCTGGGCGTCGAATACCTCGCACAGGCCGGCCAGATCGTAATCTGCCAACCGACGGCCGATAGCTTCGGCTCGATACGCGGCCTGGCCGCGATGCCCGGCGACTTGCAGTGCAATGCCGGGCAGCAAGTGCGTATTGAAAGCGACGATCCGCAAACTCGTGCGCCGTGAAGACGCCTCATGCCCCGTACTCATCCGTTCAGAACAGAACGCCAGCGCCAGCAAAACAGCCAGCACGGCCAGCAGCACCGCCAGCGCCCATCGCCCTCGTTTCATCGTTCATTCCTAGCCCCTCATGCGGGCCTGCCGAGCAGCTTTCTCGCATTCTCGCGCGAGATCTTCGCTCGCACGTCGTCGGGCAACTCGATCTTGTCGAACAAGTCGAACTGCGGCACGGCCTGGCCCGGCGATAGAAAATCAGTGCCGAACATCAGCCGGTCGGCGCGGCGGATGAGAAACTCTCGGCCGCACGCCAGATCGCGACTGATCGAGCCGGCGCCGCTTCCAGCCGACAGATCGCCGTAAAGATTCGGATACTTGTCCATCAGCGCCTCGATCGCGCCGCCGGGCGCCACCTCGCCGCGCGGGTAACCGCCCAGGTCGGCTTGCGAAACGCCGCCGCCAATTGAGGCCCACCAGCCGGGCCCGTGGCCGATGAACGCCGTGTCGGGCACGGCCTCCAGCACCTTGGCCAGGCCCGGCAAGCCGGGCGCGTCGGTGTTGCGCTGGTTGTCCAGATGGAACAGCACGGGCAGCTTCGCTTCGGCGCAGGCCTGGTACAGCACCAGGTTGCGCGGGTCGTCAATGCGAACGCCCGGTTTGTGCTCGCCGAAGCCTTTCGCACCGGCTTCGACGTACTTGGCGAGCATGGAGACCAGCCCCTTGCGCCCGCCCGTATAACTGGTCCGCGGATCGACGGAACAGAAGGGAATCAGCCGATCGCGGTGCGGCTTGGTTTCGGCCAGCACGAAATCGGTGGTGAGCGGGTAGCTGGAGGACTCGGGGGAGATGAGCGGCAGCACCACCGCCTCGGCGATGTCGTGGGCGTCCATCCAGCGGAGCAACTCTGCCGCGCTGAGCGGCTGCGTACTGTTCCAGGTTTGACCCAGATGGGTGTGAACGTCGACGTATTTTCCCGCGGGAGCGCGTTGGGCGGGAGTCTGACCGTAACCGGCGCGAGCGAACCAGTCGAGCGGAGCACAGGCAGCGGCGGCGGCAAGCGAAGTTTGGAATTGGCGGCGTGTGAGCATGGCAAGTTATAACGGTGGGATGACGAAATCTGGTCAGGACCGGACGAAGAATAACTTCCCAGATTCAATTGCCCTCACCTGACCTCTCCCAGAGGAAGAGGGAATGGTATGAGGAAGTTCTTCTTCGTCCGATCTCCAGGGTGACAAGCCGGCGTCACGCTGGATAATAGTCGCCTGGTTAATAGAAACGCTCCCCGCGTGAGAAGCAACCATATCGAGCCGGGATCTGTATGCGATTATTTGAAGGAACGCCCTGGGATCGGCCCCCGCGCTGCGACCGTTGCGGCCAGTTGGAAGTGGAGTGCGTTTGCCCGCCCGAGCCTCCGCGGAGGATTCCTCCAGAGCGGCAAACGGCCCGCCTGACCGTAGAAAAGCGCCCCAAGGGCAAGCTCGCAACGGTGGTCCGCGGCCTGCCCGCCGAAGGCAACGACCTGGCCGGCTTACTGACACAACTCAAGAACGCTTGCGGGGCCGGCGGAACCGTGAAGGACGAGACCATCGAGCTCCAAGGCCGTCACCTGGAGCGCGTCCGCGAGGTGCTGCGGCAGATTGGCTATCGCGTAAGCGGGTAGGCCGCCTGCCGGCGCAGACGAGTTACCCGCGCAGACACTTGCGATGCGCCAAAGCGATCGCCGCGCCTCCCACCGCAAACAACATCGCCCAACCGTACGAGTGGAATTCGATCAGGCAAGCTTCCAGCTTGTTCGGAACCCGAGGCGCGTCCATGCGGCCGAGCAGGTATTGACCGAGCATCGCCCCCATGAACAAGCCCAGCCAGGCGTTTCTCATGACCGTCCGCCAGCCGCCTTTCACCGGGGAGGGTCGCTCATCGTCCCACGCCTTCGCGTCACGCCATGGTCCGTCGACGTTCTTCTGAGGCGTTTCGCGAGACGCCTGATAGGGATCGCCGCTTTTCTCCGGCGCCGCGAGGGCCGCCGGATTGAGCCGCTCGACCTCGAACCGCTTCATCGGCTTGAGTATGCCGCGCGAGAGATGGAAGTCGCGAACGCGCTGGCGGATGTCCACCAGGCGATGCAGCAGTTCGGACGCATCGAACGAAACGACCGTCTGCGAGCCGCACTCGTCCAACGCCTCCTGGTGCCGCTGCCACAGTTCGTCGAGCGACGCGCCGGGAAGGGAACGCGTCTCCATGCCAGGCGGAACGTCGGAACGCCGCCGCAAGTTGGTGCTCGTCAGAATCGTCCCGTCGGCAAACTGAGAACTGAGGCTATAGCCCGACTCCACGCGCCGGCCGACTCGGAACCAGAGAATCGCCATCCAGATCTTACCGCCGCTATGGAGCAAATTGGCGCCATACGATTCGGCGTCGCCGAGGAACTCGCTCGTGTGGCACAAAACCAACCGACATGAATGCTGCGCGCCCTCGGCAATCAGGGCCTGCAGCGTCGCTTGCGCCGGCTCGGGAATCTCTTCCAATTCCATCGGCAGAAAGGCGCAATCAAGCTTCACGCCCACCGATGCGGGCGGCTCGTGATGGAGCAGCTTATGCCGGACGAGCAAGGAGGCGAAACCGAACGGGCCGGCCGAATGCGCTCGCAGCAAGCTGCAAGATACGCGCGTTACGTCGGTTTTGTACCAGACGCTCATGCTCGCCGAACTCGTGCAAGAGAAATGCCAGAAGGGATCTGCAACGACTCGGACTGGTCGAAAGCCGCCATGCACCGCCGCCCGCTCTCGCACGGCGCCTTTCTCATCCTTAAGCTTACCCGAACCTACGCCGGAAGCAATTGTTTTAAGCCCCTGCCAAGTTGGTAATCTTCGAGCAGCCACGGTATGCTTGACGTCTACAGCCCTATCCAATCCCGCAAAAACCCCCTGATCGTCACGCACTTACGCTTCCTGCAACCATGATGCCATCTCCCGTTGTGCGCCGTTTTTTTGCACTGCTAGCCGCCGGCGTCTGCCTGGCTTCACCTGGACGCGCCAGGGGCGAAAACTGGCCCCAATGGCGCGGGCCGCGCGGCGATAGTACCAGCGAAGAGCAAGGCTTGCCGCTGGTCTGGAGCGAAAAGCGCAACGTGGCCTGGAAGGTCGAACTGCCGGCCTGGGGCGCCAGCACGCCGGCCGTCTGGGGCGACGCCGTCTTTGCAACCGCCCAGCAAGATGAAAAGCTATTGCTGCTGAAGCTCAACCAGGCCGATGGAAAGACCGTCTGGACGCGCCAAGTCGGCGCCGCGGAAACGCCGCGCACCGGCGCCAACCGCACCGAACAGAAGTTTCACCAGTTGCACAACAACGCCAGCCCTTCGCCGGTGACCGACGGCGAGGTGGTCGTCGCTCACTTCGGCAACGGCGAATTGGCCGCCTACGACTTCGAAGGCCAACAGCTCTGGCGCCAGAATCTGCAGAGCGAACACGGCAAGTACACGGTCTGGTGGGGGCACGCCAACAGCCCCGTGCTGTTTAACAACCTGGTGATCTCGGTCTGCATGCAAGACTCGCTGGCCGATCTGGGCGACAAACCGGCCCCCAGCTACCTGGTGGCGCACGACAAGCGCACGGGCAAGCAGGTTTGGAAGTCGTCGCGGATGACCGAGGCCACGGCGGAAGAGTGCGACTCGTACACTACGCCGCTGTTGTTTCAGACGGACGGCCGCTGGGAAATGCTGGTGATGGGCGCCAACCAGCTCGACGCGTACGATCCGGCCTCGGGCCGCCAGCTTTGGTATTTGCCCGGCATCGTGGGAGGACGGACGATCACCGGCCCGACCGTCGGCCAAGGCATGGCGTTCGTCACGCAAGGCATGCGAAAAGATCTGCTGGCCGTCGAAGTCGACGGACAGGGAGAACTCTCCAAGCGCGACATCGTCTGGAAAGAGACCGATGCCACGCCCGACACCTGCTGCCCCGTGCTGTGGCGAGACTTGCTGTTCACGATTAGCGACAATGGCGTCGCCAAGTGTTACGACTCGCACACCGGCAACCTGAACTGGAAGAAGCGCTTGCCGGGCAATTACAAGGCTTCGCCCGTGGCGGCCGAAGGGCGCATCTACTTCCTTAACCTGGAAGGCCTGACGACCGTCGTCGCCGCCAACGACCGTTATGACAAGCTGGCCGAAAACCAGCTCGACGACGACACGACCGCTTCGCCGGCCGTATCGCAAGGGCGCATCTATATCCGCGGCAAAAAACACCTTTACGCCTTGGAAAAAAAGTAGTCACGCCGCATGCCAGAACCCCGCAAAGGCGTTTTTCGTCTGGGACGCGTCGCCGGCATTGAGCTGTTCGTTCACTGGAGCTGGCTGCTCGTCGCGTATTTTGAGATCTCGGCGCAGGGCAAGCGCTACGATTCTCCGGTCTGGAACGTCATCGAGTACTTGTCGCTGTTCGGCATCGTGCTGCTGCACGAGTTCGGCCATGCGCTGGCTTGCCGCCAGGTCGGCGGCACGGCGAACGAGATCATGCTCTGGCCGCTCGGCGGCGTCGCCTACGTCAGCCCGCCGCCGCGCGCCGGCGCTGTGTTGTGGAGCATCGTCGCCGGACCGCTGGTAAACGTGCTGCTGGTCCCCGTTACCATCGGCCTGTACGCCTTGGCCTGCTATCTGGAGCTGGATCTTCGCTCAGCGGACGCGGTGCAGTTTCTTTACAACATCGCAATGATCAACTTCGGCCTGCTCGTCTTCAACCTGCTGCCGATCTATCCGCTTGACGGCGGACAGATCCTGCAATCGCTGTTATGGTTCGTCATCGGCCGGGCTAACAGCTTGTACGTGGTCAGCTCGTTCGGCCTGATCGTCGGCCTAGGGCTGATCGGCCTGTCGGTTTGGGCGCAAGATCTCTGGTTCGTCCTGATCTCGGCCTTCATCGCGGCGCGCTGTTGGGCCGGCTTTCAACAGGCCCGCGCTCTCTCGCGGCTGGATCGGGCTCCGCGATACGCTTCGCTGAGTTGCCCATCGTGCCAGGCGCCGCCTCCGGGCGGAAACTTTTGGACCTGCGGCGGCTGCCGTACGCAGTTCGATATCTTCGAGCAGCACGCATGCTGCCCGCAGTGCGGCCGCCAATTCAACCTCATCCAGTGCCCGCTCTGCCATCAGCAAGGGGCGCTTGCCGCGTGGGCGCCGGCAACCGAGATTGATTCGCCCGAGGCGCAACGATAGTCTTGTGCCATGAAGCGAGTCGCCTGGCTGACCGATATCCATCTCAACTTCCTCTCCGCGGCCGAGTCGCGCCAGTTTCTCGGCGGCGTCCGAGATGCGCGGCCCGACGTCGTGCTGATCGGCGGCGATATCGCCGAAGCGCCCGACTTGATGCAACAATTGGCGCTGATCGCCGAAGAGCTCCCCTACCCGACCTACTTCGTGCTGGGAAATCACGATTACTATTTCGGCTCGATCCGTCAGGTGCGCGCCGACGTCGAGCGAATCTGCGGCGAGAGGAAAAGCCTGGTCTGGCTGCCGAGCGTCGACGTCGTCGAGTTGACGCCGACCGTCGGCCTGTGCGGCCATGACGGCTGGGCCGACGCCCGGCTGGGCGATTACGAACGTTCGCTGGTGATGATGAACGATTACCGGCTGATCGAGGAACTGGCCGGCGCCAACAAGGCCGACCGCTGGCCGCTACTCAAGGCGCTGGGCGACGCCGCCGCCGAGCACGTCCGCCGCGTGCTGCCAGCAGCGCTCGATCGCTACCCGCACGTGGTGTTTCTCACCCACGTGCCGCCGCTGCGCGAGGCCTGCTGGTATCAGGGGCAGATCTCCAACGACGAGTGGCTGCCCCACTTCACCTGCCTGGCCGTCGGCCAAGCGCTGGTCGAGATCATGCGCCAGCGCCCCGAGCGGAAATTAACCGTGCTCTGCGGTCACACGCACAGTTCCGGCGAAACCTGGCCGCTGCCGAACGTCCAAATCCTTACGGGCGCCGCCGAGTACGGACGCCCGGCGATTGCCGAGACGTTCGAGTGCGAGTAACAGCCACCGTAGAAGCGCTACGGGCGATCGTTCACGGCTTCCGCTTGCGAGTGCACCTGCTTGATCACCAGTTCTTCCACTTCCGGCGCCCAGCGGCTGGGATGGCCGGTGTAGAGCATGGCGCCGCCCCCTTCGTAGCCGCCTTCAAACCAGACGCGGCGCGAAGGAATATAGGCCATCACGTCGTTCGTGTAAGAGGCCACCCAGGTCGATTCCCGCCCCAACTCGGCCTTCAAGCGTACGGCATAATCGACCACGACCTCGCCGCCCAGCAACACGAACCGCAAGTCGCGGCCCAGGCGCCAGGTCTGCACCGGGTAAGGATATGTCGGCCGCAGCGGCTGGCCGCCGTCGATCTGATCCAGAAGCTGCCTGGCCCGCGCCGCTTCGTACTTGTTGGTAGATTCCAACTGGGCCTGCAGCTCGTCGCGCGTCGGCAAGCGCTCATACGGCAAGTCGATCTCGTCGTAGGCGGTCGCCAACTCGCCTGCGAGCGGCCGCATCACGGCGCCCAGCGCACGATCGACGGCGGCCGCCAGTTGGTCGCCGTACTGTTTGGCCAATGGAACTTCGCGTCGAGGCAAAGGGTTCTGATCGGCGCCGCAGCCCGCCCAAAACAATGCCACGGCGCCGGGATGCGCGGCCTCGAGCGCCAACTGAGCAAAACCCGGATAATCGCCCGACCACTGGTTAATGCCCAGCACCGTCGCGTGGCAGGCATAGCCGAACAGCACGGCTTTCAGCTCGCCTTCGCCATTGCGGACGGCCAGCACCGGCACGTCGTAATCGACCGGGCCGACCAAGGCGCCTTGCTCGCGGAGCTTGGTCACGTCGGCTTCTTTGTTATTGCGCCGATTGACGGCGAACGTCGCCTGGCCGCTTCCCCACGTTACGGCTGCGGGCTCTCGGTTGGCCAGCGCCTCGCCAACGACCGCCACGACCTTTTCCTGCAACGCATCGGCATAGTCGGCAATGTCTCTGCGCTGCTGCTCGTCGAGATGCGCGTAGATGGGGCGCCGCTTGCTGCCGACGACCGGGCCGCAATGCGTATGCGACGTACATAGCGCCGTATTTGACTGCGGCAACTGGTACTTTTGCTCCAACTTTTCGCGAATAGCCCCAGTCAGATCGCGGCCAATGCCCACCAGGTCGAGCGTGACGATAGCGATTTGCCGCCCTTGCGGATCTTCCAGCACCAGCGCCTTGGCCCACAAGTCAATCAGCGTGCCTTCGGCCGGCGCCGTGCGTGCGGCATAGCCGGCCATCCAGAGCATCTTTTCCGGCGTGATCTTGACTTTCGCCGCGCCAGCTTTCCAGCCTTCGGCATAGGCCGGAGCGCAACAGGCGCCGAGCAGGACGATCATCAAAAACTTTTGAAACAGCCGAATCATGCGTTGCTTCTCCTGGAAATCGAGCACCAAATCCTCGGCGATTACTTTGCAACAGCCGTAGCGGAATCTATGAAGATTCCGAGGCGCCGCTGCACGAACTCAGCGTTCGGCGCCGGCCGCCTTGACCAGTTCGTGAACTTGCTTAATGACCAGCTCTTCAACCGGCGGCGCCCAGATCGAAGGCTGCCCGTAATAAACCATCGAGCCGCCTCCTTCATAACCGCCTTCGATCAACACTCGCCGCGAAGGAATGTAGGCCATCACGTCGTTCGTGTAACCGGCGACCCAGGTCCGCTCGCGGCCCAGTTCGGCTTTCAGCCGCACGGCGTAATCGACCACCACTTCGCCGCCCAGCGTGATGAACAGCACGTCTCCGCCTAATCGCCAGAGTTGCACGGGATAAGGATAAGTCGGCTGCAGCGGCTTGCCCGCGGCAATCTGACCGAGCAGCAGTTGGGCCCGACCGGCTTCGAATTTGTCCTTCGAGGCGGCCGTCTGTTCCAGTTCCGCTTGCGTGGGCAGCTTCTCGAACGGCAGGGCGACCTCGGCATAGGACGTATCGAGATCGCCTTC
>DASZUP010000565.1:0-8805 GCA_035547635.1 Pirellulales bacterium | reverse complement strand
GGAACTGGGGGCCACCAGCACCGTGTTTCCCGCCGACGGCGAGGTGCGCCGCTACCTGCGTTCGCAAGGCCGGGAAGATGACTGGAGCGAACTGCTGCCCGACCGTGATGCGAGCTACGACGTCGAAGACGAGATCGATTTGGCGCAGCTTGAGCCATTGATCGCGCTGCCTTCCAGTCCGGATAAGGTCGTGCCGGTGCGCGAAGTCGCCGGCCGCCCGATCTATCAGGCGTACATCGGCTCGTCGGCCAACCCCGGCTACCGCGATTTCGCCATTGCGGCCGAAATGGTCAAGGGCAAGCGCATCGACGAACACGTGTCGTTCGACGTCAATCCGACTTCTCGCCAGATTCTGGAGAACCTGGCTCGCGACGGACATTTGTTGTCGTTGCTGCACGCCGGCGCCCGGCTGCATCAGGCGGGCTGCGGCGGTTGCATCGGCATGGGACAAGCTCCTGCCAGCGGCCGGCTGAGCCTGCGGACCGTGCCGCGGAACTTTCCCGGCCGGTCGGGAACGGAAGATGACCAGGTGTGCCTGGTCAGTCCCGAGACGGCCGCGGCTTCGGCATTGCGCGGCGAGATCACGGATCCTCGTTCGCTTGACTTCCCTTATCCTCATGTGGCTGAGCCAGAGCAGCCGTTGCTCAATCGCGATTTGCTGCTGGCGCCGCTGCCGGCCGAAGAGGCCCGCGGCGTGCTACTCGTGAAGGGAAAAAACATCGCGGCGCTGCCGGAATTGGAGTCCCTTCCCGAAGTGCTGGAAGCGCCCGTGTTGCTGCGCGTGGGCGACCATATTTCGACCGACGAGATCATGCCGGCGGGCGCCAAGGTGCTGCCGTTTCGCAGCAACATTCCCAAGATCAGCGAGTTCGTGTTTCATGCGATCGATGCCGGCTACGCGAGCCGCGCTCGTCAGCAAGGCGATCATGCCATCATCGCCGGGCACAATTACGGCCAAGGCTCAAGCCGCGAACATGCCGCCTTGGCGCCGCGTTACTTGGGTTTGCGGCTGGTGATCGCTAAGAGCTTCGCCCGGATCCATTGGCAGAACCTGATTAACTTCGGCGTCTTGCCGCTTGTCTTCTCGGACGAATTGCAATATGACCAGCTAGTCTCGGATTGCTTGCTGAAGATCGAGCAACCGGCTGAGCAACTTCAAGCGGGCAAGACGGTCGTCGTCCAGAACGTCCGTGAGGAAAAGTCTTTCGAGACGCGCCACCAGCTGTCTGATCGCCAACTCGAAGTCGCCGTTGTGGGCGGGTTGATCAACTGGACCAAGCGGCAGCAGATGCGGGGATAAAGGATACCGCGGATCGGCGGTCATTTCGTGGTCTTCGCACGGCGCCGATGGCACGCTCGCACGTGCTGTTATGGCGAGAAACGAAACGCTTTTCTGGAATCCTTTGCGCCGGCAGGGAGGCCGATGAAATGCAACGAGGCCGTCGCTGGCATTACCGACTATGCGACCCCGTCATGACTTGCATCGAATGCGTCGTCAGCCCATGTGGATCATCCGCGCAACTGATTTGACCCTTCGCCAGTTGCGAACTAAGGTTTTGATTGGGCAGACGCACAACCCTTCTACAACGTAGCCCTGTATCATCTCGTAGGCCAGTTTCTCTGGCAGACCTTTTCGCGCTCGCGCCAGACTCAAGCCGTTCCGACCGAGTCGCGGACGGTACGGACCTAACGCGCCCTGTCCCGTCACATTTCTGGATAGCAGGAGTTCAAATGCTATGAACCGCAACCTTTGGGGGCGTCTGCAAGGGGCGAGAGGGGCGCGATGGGTCGTGCTCGCTGCCACGACCGCCTGGGCCGCATCGTGCGGCGTCGTTCAGGCGCAGACGGCGCCTGCTGGAAGCGTACGAGTGGAAGAAGACTGGGAATTAATCGTCAGCGCACCCGATGTTGACGACAACAGCCCCCAGATCACTTGCGTCATTGCGCCCCAGGATCTTGGCGGCGGCTATTTGGCGCTCGACGTCAATTGCCATACTCAACCCGATTACTCGCCTGGAGGCGTCCAGGTCCACGTCTGGAGCCCGAACAGCGCGATGCTGGTCGCCAACTCCGATGCGACGACCATGTTGCAAACCGCCAATGAAACCATCTCGTGGACGACCCGCATGTCGCTGACGCCGGGAGAGTGTCTGACCTTCAAGATCCTGAAGGGCGCCTCCGCCACCTGGGGCGACTTTACTGATGACGGAAAGCTGTCTCTGTCGGTTGCGACGACGTTGCAGGATCTCAGCGGTTACAGCCCTGCCGTTTCGATCCAGAATTCCGGAGTGCCCTACGCGAGCAATCGCGTGACATCGCTGACCCTCAAGGCGATCCGTTGGTATTCGGCCGCCGGCGTTTTGTTGCAGCAGAACGCTTCGCCGCAGGCGGTGTATCCAAAGAATTAGCGGCCGAGCCGTCGTTGTGCGCTATTTCGCCAATTGAACGTCTTGAGGAGAACTTCAGTCATGTCTGCTCGCAACTATCCTTCCGCATCGGATCGTGCCGGCAACGTCACCGTGCTTTCAACGCTCCTGATGGTCGTATTTATGGGCATGGCGGCCTTTGCCGTCGACTTGGGTTATTTGAACAACAGCAAGGCCGAGTTGCAGCGCACGGCAGATGCCGCCGCCTTGGCTGCCGCTTGGAACCTGGTTTACAAGGGCCAGCCAGGCACGCCCATTGATCTGACCTCCGGCATTGCCAACGCCCGCGCCGATGCCGGCGCCTACGCCTCTCGCAACCCGGTGTGCAGTTCGGCGCCGGCTATAGGCCAGAGCGGCGACGTCGTGATCGGCTATATGGCTGATCCTCGCCAGCCCGGCGCGAGCATGTCATTCGCCAATCAGAACCAGTTCAACGCGGTGCAAGTTACCGTCAATCGCAACGCGACAGAAAACGGCAAGGTGCCTTATTTCTTTGCCAAGATCTTCGGATTAACCGGCCAGGCGACTTCGGCGCAGGCGACTGCAGCGCTGATCAATAACGTGGGCGGCTTTCAGGTCCCCTCGGGCGCCTCCGGCTCATACAATCTGCCGATCTTGCCGTTTGCCGAGGACAGCCTGACCATCGGTTACCTGATGTCGGGCGCCTATACCGCGTCTTCGGGAGGCGCCGTCGGCCTGACCGACGACTGGTCCTGGAATACGTCGACGGGCAAGGTCGAAGCAGGCTCAGACGGCATCCTGGAATTCAATTTGTTTCCGCAGGGGACTGGTTCGCCCGGCAACCGGGGCACCGTCAACATCGGCGTCACCAATAACAGCACGGCCACGGTCGTGCAGCAAATCCTCAACGGCATTAGCGCCGCCGACTTGTCCTTCTACCCTGGCGGACAACTGACCTTCAATAGCGATGGCGTGCTGATCTTGCCAGGCAATCCGGGCATCAGCGCCGGTTTTAAGAGCGCTTTGGCGTCGATCATCGGTCAGACGCGCTTGATTCCGGTCTTCAGTCAGGTCGCCGGAAACGGCAACAACGCTGATTTTACCATCGTCCAGTGGTTTGGCATTCGAGTCATGGACGTGAATCTGACGGGCTCGATGCGCACGAAACACCTGACCGTGCAGCCCGCCAATGTCTTCGTCAAGCAAGGCATTGTTCCGAGCACGTCGGGAACGCAGACGAGCTACGCCGTTTACTCGCCCGTTTGGCTGGTGAAGTGACGCGCTCCATTCGGGGACTGAAGAACAAGGAATACGTAAGATGAAGACCGAACGTCGTTATCACGACCGACGGGGCACTTCAGCCGTAGAATTTGCATTCATCGCTCCGCTGTTTTTCCTGCTGGTGATCGGCATGATCGAGTTCAGCCGGGCGATGATGGTGCAGCAGGTGCTGACGACGGCGTCGCGAGAGGGGGCTCGCATGGCTACGCTTGACAGCACGAACTACAGCTCCGATCCCAGTCCGACTTCCCTCGTTGTTTCCGCGGTCGATCAATGTCTGGCCGGGGCGAACGTCAACGGTTCTACGACGACCATTTCTCCCGCTTTGCCGGTAGGCGCCGGCCAGGACATTACCGTCACGGTCAGCGTGCCTTACTCATCCGTGACCTGGATACCGTCGCCCTGGTTTCTGGGCGGCACGACGTTAACGGCGGTCAGCGTGATGCGCCGAGAAACGACGCAGTAGGCGAATTCACGCGCGAACTGCGTCGGCCGCCGCCGGTCGCCGCCGGTCGCCGCCGGCCGGAACGGCGCGTTCCTGGTGTGCCAGATGGGAGAATCCGCGACCATGAAATGAACCTGCCGCTCAAGATGGTCTTTGCGCGCGGCCCGTCGGCAAGACCACCGTGAACGTGGCGCCGTCACCAGGCTCGCTGGTCGCTTCGATTGTGCCGCCGTGGATCTCGACAATCCAGCGGCAGATGCTCAGCCCCAGGCCGTGACCGCCGGCCGAGCGGGCGCCGTCCACCTGGTAAAAGCGCTCGAAGACGTGAGGCAGACGTTCGGGAGCAATGCCGATCCCCGCGTCGCGGACGACGAGCAGCAGATGGTCGCCCGCCGCTTCCAAGTGCAATACGACGCGGCCGCCCGGCTCAGAAAACTTGATGGCGTTGTCGAGCAGGTTGACCGCCATCTGGCGCAGCCAGCTCTCGTCTCCCTCGATCCTGACGGTCTGCCCGGCGTGCCACTCGAGTTGCACGCCGCGGTCTTCGGCCAAAGGCTGGTAAAGGTCGACGACTTCTCCAACCAGCGCCGTCAGGTCAACCTCTTCACGGCGAATCTCGACCTGCCCGGCGTCGGCCCGGGCCAGCAGCAACAACTTGTTCACCAATGCCGTCAACCGCTCGCACTGTTCGCCGAGCGAGGCGAGCATCTCGCGGTATTCATCCGCGCTGCGGGGTTGCTGCAACGCGACTTCCACTGCAGCCCGCATGGCCCCCAAAGGGCTGCGCAACTCGTGCGAGGCGTCCGCGGTGAAACGAATGATCTGAGCATGGTCGGCGGCCAACCGGTCGAGCAGATCGTTGATGGTGGCGGCCAGCCGGTCGAGCTCGTCGTCGGCTCCGGTGCGCGGCAGGCGGGCGGACAGGTCTTGAGGGTTGAGCCGCTGCGCCGTGGCGATACTGGCGGCGACCGGCCGCAAAGCCTGCCGCGAAAGAAACAGTCCGCCGACAACCGCCAATACCAGGAACGCAACGCCCCCCGCAGCCACCCGACGGTCGAACTGCGCCAGGTCCGCCGCCGTCGGGCCTAATGAAAGCGCCATATCCAGTTCGCTCTCGGCCCCGCCGTCCAAGACAAGGCGGGTTCGCACCGCGCGGTAGCGCTCTGTGGTTCCGGAGCATTTGATCGTTGCGGGCTGCTCGCTCAATTTGACCGTTCTCAAGGCTACGGCGACTCGCCGTCCTTCCTCGCCGTCCGGCGCGGTGCGCGCCTCTCCGGCGCGACGCCACACGACGATAAAGCCTGCTTCATAGGCGGCGGCCTCGCGCACGATTTCCGCCTCCAGCGCTTCGCTTTGGGAACCGGACGAAACGTCGTCCGCGATGGCCGATAGCTCGGTCAGTTTTTGTTCCAAAAACGTATCGTTGCGGGCTTCCAGTACGGCGCGCAGGTTATGATGCGCCCAGGCGAACCCGGCCAGCAACGAGGCCAGCAACGTCGACGTGGTCCAGACCGTTAGCCGAGTGCGCAGGCTCCCGTTCCAGCGACTAGGGCTCGCGGAGCACATAGCCTACGCCTCGCAGTGTGTGGATCAAAGGAATATCGAAGGGCCGGTCGATCTTGTTGCGCAATCGGTTGATGTGTACGTCGACCACGTTGGTCAGCCCTTCGAACTGAAAATTCCAGACGCGTTCCAGGATCATGGTGCGGCTGACCACGTGTCCGGCGTGCCGCATGAGATAGTGCAGCAGTGAAAATTGCTTGGCCGACAGTTCAATCGGCCGTCCGCGGCGCTCCACCGTGCGGTTCACGGGGTCCAGCTTCAGGTCCGCCACCTGGACCACGTTGGAAGTCGGATCGTTGCTGCGGCGGCGCATGAGGACGCGAATGCGAGCCAGCAACTCGGCGAAGGCGAAGGGTTTGACAAGATAATCGTCGCCGCCGGCATCAAGCCCTTCGATGCGGTCGCGAACTGCGGATAACGCCGTGAGAAAGATGGCAGGCGTGGCGACGCCGCAAGCCCGAAGCTCTCGGACGATCTCCAGGCCGTCGAGACCGGGCAGCATGCGGTCGACGATCAGCACGTCGTAAACGTCGCACGCGGCGTGCTGCCGACCGGCCAATCCGTCCGTTACCGAATCAACCGCAAATCCCTGCTCGCGCAAACCCTGGGTCAAATGGCGGTTGAGATCCTGATTGTCTTCGACGACCAACACTCGCATCGGCGTACCGCAAACGTGTTTCGGTTCCAGGATATCGGCGGTTTTGGGCGCCGCCATTGTACGGGCGGCGCGGCGAATGCGACCTGAAGATTACACAGTTGTCATCTTTGGGAAATCGAATTGCAAGGATTGCGGTCTAGTCTGCAGCGCATGAAGCCGTGCATTGCGAGGACGAAAAAGAAGCGAGAATTCCATCCCGCCGACGGGTTTACAATCGTTGAGTTGCTGGTGGTGATGGCCATTATCGGGTTGCTGCTGGCGATCTTGCTGCCGGCCGTGCAGGGGGCCCGGGAATCGGCCCGGCGAACGGATTGTATCAGCCGCTTGAAGCAGCTTGGCGTCGCTTTGCAGAACTACCACGATGCGCAGCGGTCGCTTCCGCCCGGTTACGTCTCCGGATTCACCAGCGCCGGCGACGACACAGGTCCGGGATGGGGCTGGGCCGCCTTTTTACTGCCGCAATTGGAGCAAAGGCCGGCGTTTGACTCCATTCAATCCGTGCTGCCGATAGAGGATTCGGCCAATGCTCGGGTTCGGATGCTCGAGTTTCCCGTTTTGCTTTGCCCTTCGGATTCAAGGGCGGCGCCTTGGTGGGCATGGACGCGAGACCCTTCGAACGGAGAGCCGATTGCCAAAATCTGCCAGGTCGGTCCGTCCAACTATGTCGGCATGTATGGCGACAGCGAACCGGGCGTGGACGGCAATGGTCTCTTCTTCCGCAACAGCGGCATCCGGCTGGGCGACGTTACGGACGGACTTTCGCAGACGATCGCCGTGGGGGAACGGTCCCATGACTTCGGCGAGGCTACTTGGGTCGGCTCGGTGACGGATGCGGTGTTGTTTCCTGACGACGGCGACGCCGTCGGCTATGCGCGACCGGAGAACAGCACTGGCATGGTGTTAGGGCATGCCGGCGAAGGTTTTGGTCCGGGCGATCCCAATGCCGACGTCAACCAGTTCTATAGCCGGCACGGACAAGGCGTAAATTTTCTGTTCGCTGACGGCCACGTGCGTTACCTGCCGGTTTCAACCAACTACCGTTCCTACCTGGCCATGTCGACGCGCGCCGCCGGCGACGTTGTGGCGGCAAATTACTGACGCACGCCGCGCCTTGTCAGCGGCTCGCCTTCTGCTCTGAGAATCTGCGAGTGCCTCCCATGCGACGTTACCTGCTGATGTTTGCTTTCGGCCTTTTGGCGACGTGCGGCTGCAGCGAGGCCGTCCGGCGCGACGAGCCGCTGAAGATCAGCGACGTGCCCAAGGAGATTCTCAAGGTCGCCCAGGAGAGACTGCCGAACATCAAGTTCGATCAGGCCTGGAAGACGAAGTTCAAGGGGCAAGACGCCTACGAATTGCGCGGCAAGAACGACCGCGGCAAGGTGCGAGAAGTGGAAGTCTCGCTGTCGGGCGAAGTGCTTGAAGTAGAGTAGCCGCGCCGAAGGCGTACGGCACGAGCCGGTTGGCCCTTAGGCCCGCCTGCGGATTGCCGAGGTCGTCGGTTCTCAACCTCGAAGAGGCGCTTTTTTAGAACGCCGGCGCGCCAGCCCCAGATCACGGCGGGTACGCCAGGCTGCAGTGCTTGCCAGGTTGCGTGCGACTGCGAGCACGCCTGCTGCAAGGCGCAGATTCATCGCTTTCGTCCCCCTCTGAAATCTCGGCATTTCTAACGGCGGTCAGACGCAACTCGCGTCCCTGACGCAAGTTATGGGAAGTCGTTTCTCGCAGGGGCAACGTCCCTGGCGTCGCTCATCAAATCCTAACAATTGCCTGAAGGGAATCTAATACAAAAGCCATAGCAAACATAACAATTAGCTGCAACAATTCTCCCCACTTGCTTGCAACCATCATTAAGAGGCCAACCGGAACTGCTCCTTCCCCCAGCGTCTCCGTGATTTCAAGCGTCGTGCCGAACGACGTTGATTTCGCCAGGCGCCCAACGGTTAAGCGGCTTTGCCGCGCGTGTTGCAAGCGAGCGCCCTCCGGGCGGGCGATCGTTTTCTTGACCTGAGAAACTGTTTCCCCCGTTCCGTTTTCGACGAACCGAGAAGAGAAAAAGAGAGACATGAAGAGTGCAAACTCGCAGGCCGCGGTCTGCGCACGCAGGGGTTTTACACTGGTCGAATTGCTGGTCGTGATTGCCATTATTGGCATTCTGATCGCGCTGTTGTTGCCTGCCGTCCAGGCGGCTCGCGAGGCGGCTCGCCGCACGCAATGCACCAACAATCTGAAGCAGCTTGCCCTAGGCTTTGAGAACTATAACGACACCTTCCGCGTGTTGCCCGACGGCGGCAAGAACGGGGCGGACTCGCCGGTGAGCACGGCCAATGCGGGTTGCAGTTCGCTTTGCTGTTCGGGCTGCTCGCGTGGCGAATGGAACTGGGCCTACCAGATTCTGCCGTTCGCGGAGCAGATCAATCTCTATCAGCAGCCAAGCGACAGCGTAGTTGAGAAAACGCCGGTCGCGACGTTTT
>DASZUP010000564.1:0-16429 GCA_035547635.1 Pirellulales bacterium | reverse complement strand
TTCGCGTTCGTTCGGCGTGCCGGGTTCGTCGGAGCAAATCGTGTAGATTTTGCCGCGCATCACGATCGGCGTGGATCGGCTGCCGAGCTTGTCGCTCTTCCAGACTACGTTGTCGCCGTCAGGGCTCCATTCGTCGATCAGGCCGGTCTCGCGAGAGATCCCGTTCTGTTCCGGTCCTCGCCAGGAAGTCCAATCGAGCGGGTCAACGTCATACGTCTCCGCGGCGCCCAACGGCGCGGCCAAAACTAGCCCAAGACCGAGGAAACTCAACATCGCAAGGACACGATTCAATCTCATGGCAGGCTCTCTGAGGGTCCGGATGGCCGGGATAGGCGGGCAGGGTGTGCGGTTTAGGATACGGCAGGAACCAGCGCGGGGCAAGCCGTCGAAAGTCGCCAGGGCGTTTCTAATTGGCGGGATTTTTCGAGCGATGCCTGGGGGTTCCCGCATCCGGAGGGGACTAGCCAGGCGGCAGGCCAACCCGTGGCCGGGACGGCGCCGGCTGCCGAAGGCTTTCAGTCGAACCATTCATCCGCCGGGTCGAATTTCGGATACACGACAATCAGGACAGTCATGCGCCCCACAGCGCGATGCCGAACGCCCGGCCGGATCATGATGCACATGCCAGGCTTGACCGGCAACCGCTCGCCGTCCAACTCCATATAGCCGTCTCGCTCGCACTCCAGGAAGTAATACGTCTCGGTGAGTCGCTTGTGGTAGTGGATCCGCGCACTCTCGGAAATCTGAGTGCGATGGATCGTGCCTGGAAAGTCCTCGACGTCTGCGAATGCGCGCCGAGCGGTTCCGCAGGGACAGGCCACGCCGGGCAACTGGCCGAAATCGACAACTTCGTAGGATCGTGGCGTCAGCGTCTTTTCCATGGCAAGTGAGCGACGACTTCCAGGCGGTGGCGGCGAGGTTTCGGGCGCGAGCCCGACTTTCACCCTAGCAGATCGGCCGCTCCGGAACCACTCGCCTTTGGTTTGGGGGCGTCGCCGTGCGTCGTCAGAGGGGCGAAAGTACCGTTGGCGCGGGTTGCGCGCCGTTAAAGTTTCACCACTTTGCGCTTGCGGAAAGGTTTGACTGACAGGAGTCGTAAGCCATTTGGAGAAAATTACTTCCGAGCGCTCAAGGGTTCTTCCTGAGCCAGCCGATACGGTAGTTGTCCCTCAACGAGGAATACGCAGCCGACCGCGGCGCGTATGGGAGCACCAGGAAACCGACTCGGCTTTTATCGAGCCAAGGAATGGCTCGACGGACCTGGCGCCATAACCTTGTGAACTGTGGGCAACGACCCACGCATGGCAGCTAAGCATCCAAGACGACACGCCCCAAGCCGGTTCTCCGCTCCGCGGTAGAACCCAACCTCGGACGGAGAGATCCCTCCCGCCAGACAGCGAATCGTGCCGCTGAAGTGCTTTAGCCCTCGACATGCGCGACGCCCCAGTTCCCATGCAAAGGAGACGTTGCTCGATGAAATGGAACCTGTTTGTAGGAGCACTCGTTGTCAGCATGGGTCTGTGTAGCCAGAGCTTCGGCTTCGACCTCCTCAACCGCATGTTGGGCAGGGGAAATGGCTGCTGTCAGACCCAGTGCTGCGAAACCAGTTGCTGCGAGCCGACCTGCTGCGAGCAGCCGGCTTGCTGCGAACCCGCCTGCTGCGAGCCCGCGTGCTGCGAGCCCGCTTGCTGCGAACCGGCCTGCTGCGAGCCCGCTTGCTGCGAGCCGTGCTGCAAGAAGACGAAGCTGTGCCTCTTCGGCCGGCTGAAGGGTTTGTTTGATTGCGGTAGCTGCTGCAAGTCGAGCTGCTGCGAACCGGCCTGCTGCGAGCCCGCCTGCTGCGAGCCCGCCTGCTGCGAACCGGCTTGCTGCGAACCCGCTTGCTGCGAACCGGCCTGCTGCGAATCCGCTTGCCAGCCGTGCTGCAAGAAGAAGCGCTGTGGCTTCTTGGCCAACCTGTTCAAGGGCCACAAGTGCGGCAAGTCGAGCTGCTGCGGCAACGGCTGCAATAGCTGCTGCGGCAACGGCTGCAGCACCGGCTGCGATAGCTGCGGCATGGGTGGCGAAGCCGCTCCGGCTCCGGCCGCTGGCGAAGCCGCCCCGATGCCCCCCGCCCCGATGGCCGATCCCTCGGCTTCCATCCAGGGTCGTCGGAGCATCATTCACGCCAGCCGCAACCTGGTGCAACGCAACTAGTCTCCTGCTCTGAGACGAGTTAGATTCAAGGCCCGGCCGAGATGTCAATCTCGGCCGGGCCTTTTTCGTTGATTACCTGCTGCCGCAGACCTCAAATCACCCGGCAGATGAAGCACTTCAGGTATTCGCTTTCCAGGCACGTGACGCTCACCGGGTGGTCGGCTGCTGCGCCTCGTTGCTCGAGTACTTGAATATCGCGGCCCGTTCGCCGGGCCACTTCGGCCAGCATGTGCAAAAAGTCCTCTCGAGTCACATGACCGGAGCAACTGCAGGTGACCAGGATTCCATCCGGATCGAGTAACTCGACCGCCATGCGGTTGAGATGATGGTAAGCCCGCAGCGCCTCGTCCAGGGCCTGTCGATGACGGGCGAACTTGGGCGGATCAAGTACGATGGCGCCGAACTTTCGTCCTTCGCCCGCAAAGCTTTCCAGCGTCTTGAAACCGTCGCCGGTCTCAAAGTGGACGTTCGGCAGGCTGTTCAGCTCGGCGTTGGCTTTAGCCAAGGCAATTGCTTTGGAGCTGGAGTCGACGCCCAGGCACTCGCTGGCGCCGCCCAACGCGGCGGCGCACAAGGCGAAACCGCCTGAATAGCAGAACAGATCGAGCACTTTCCGGCCGCGAAAGTAAGCTGCCGCCGCCCGGCGGTTCTCGCGCTGATCGAGAAAGAAGCCGGTCTTCTGCCCGGAGCTCAGGTCAACGCCGTAGCGCAGCCCATGCTCGGCAATGAACACCGGCCCTTCCGGCGCCTCGCCCCACGCCGTCTCCTCGGCCAGAGACAACCGCTCCAGCCGCAACATCTCGCGATCGGCGCCCACCACGATGCCGCGCGGGTGAGTCAATTCGGCAAGAATCGACGCCAGCAGATCGAGCCGGCGCGACATCGCCAGGGAGTTCACTTGCAGCGAAAGATACTCTCCGTAGCGATCGACGATCAGACCGCTCAAGCCGTCGGACTCGCTGTAAACCAGCCTCACCGCTGTATCCGCCTGGTCGGGAAACAGTTCCGACCGCCAGCGGATCGCCGCTTCCAGCTTTCGCCGCCAGAAAGTCTCATCCAGCGGTTCCTGCTCGTTCCAGCTATACAAACGCACCCGGATCCGGCTTTGGCTGTTGAACAACCCGCGTGCGACCCATTGGGCCCGGTCTGAGAACAGCTCGACCTCGTCTCCGTCCGCCGGCGCGCCTTCCACTCGATCAATGGCCGAGTCGAGCACCCAAGGATGCCGGCCATGAAAGGGGCGCGCTTTGCGGGGTTTCAGAAAGATGCGAGCCATGCCGTACAAACCATTGCGAGCCGCGGTCGGAAGCCAAGGGGGGCCATTGTAAGAAATGCTTCCGCCGGCAGGTAGTGGCAAGATAGGGCGATTGGCGCGGCGGCTTTCCGAACAGCGTTGGTCGTCGCTTGATTGTGGCGTCTGCGTCGCCTTCGCTCGCCGCGACAATCGCCAATTCCTTCCTAATTGATAAAGTTTCCGCCAGCGGAGGCCGATAATGATCCCGCCATGTCAGGTTTTGATGCGGTCGTCGCTCATGCTCTGCGACCGCGATACCCGCCGCGCCGCTGCGGGGAACCACCGAATTCTCGGATGAGCGAAAGGTATACGATGTCTGGAATCCAAGGCCTAGGGAGCCCTGCGGCCAACTACGCAGCATCGCTCATCGCGTCCGGTGCACAAGGCAGCGACGCCACGTTGCCGGTGCAGCCAGGTTCTTCGCTGTCTGCGAACCAGATCGAACAACTGCAGCGCAAGCTGCAGCAAGCCGTCCAGCAGGCCTTCCAGCAAGCCAGTCAGGGCCAGTCGCTGGACAACGTCCGGCAATCGTTGCGGCAGAACGTTTCCGATACCTTGTCCAAGTACGGCTTTTCCGACGCGGACCGCGATTCGGTGCTGGGGCAACTCGATCAGGTATTCGGCCAGGGCACTTCGCAAACCGACGTGCAGCAGCAAGTGCAGCAGTTGCTGCAAAACGTGATTGACAATCTCCGAAGCGGCGCCGGTAACAGCGGCGTCGTTTCTGCCAGCCCTTCGGATATGCTTGGCCAAGGGCTGGACCTGATGGGCTGAGTCGCCGCACCTCGCGAACGCCGCCGCTCAGAATGGCGATGCACTCTGCAGCGACGAAACGTCTAGCGGAATTCCGCGAAATTTCATGGCGACGTTCGCTTTCCCGGTGTAAACTCGCGTGCCGGTTCGCCCGACGGCGAACCGGCGCCAGCCCGGTTTGTGGTTCTCTTGCCGATGGCGTCGTGTTGCTTCGGCAGGCGAACCGAACGGCGCCATTTGCGATGACGCTGTGGGTTGGCATCGCCCAGATCGGCGAATTGCCGGCCGGCAGAATGCCGATCGGCCCAGCACACCGGCCAATGGGGAACACGGGTGGCCATCGTCGTCACGTGCGGCAATTGCGGCGCAAACTTTCAGGCGAAAGACGCCGACGCGGGCAAAAAAGGGCGCTGCCCTGGCTGCCGGGGCGTCATTCAGGTTCCCAGCGCGGCGCCCACGCTGACCCACGCAAAGCCGGCCCACGCAAAGCCGGCCAACTCCAAGCCGTCTTCCGCAACGCCGGCCACTTCGCGCAAGCCAGCGACTTCCATACCGACTGTACATTCGACGCCGGCAGAGCCGATCGTCACGGCGGCGATCATTCCCGAGTCCCTTCCCGTTTCAGGTATTGCGGCGCCGGCAGCGCCAAAAGCTGCTCGGGCGGCTGCGGCGACGGCGCGCTCGGTCGTCGGACCTGCCGCTCCAACTCAGCCCGCGGCCGCACGGTCGACCCCTGGCGCGTCGCCGGTCGCCGCAGCAACGTCTCAGCTTTCGCCGCAACAACTGCTGGGCGCTTTCCAAGGCTATATCGAGCCGGCGCCCGTCCATTTCGGCTACCGTCTGGGAATTGTGCTGGTGTTGCTGGTAATGGTGCTGCTGCCGATCTGTTATGCCGCGCTGATCTTCGCGGTCACGGGCCTGGTCGGGCTGTATGCGGTGTACGGCACGGGCCTGCTGACTGCGGTCGGAACCGCAGGGCGGCGGGCGGGCGCCATGGCCTTGCTGGTTTACGTGGCGCCGTTGGCCGCCGGCGCGATCCTGGTGTTTTTCATGATCAAGCCGTTTTTCGCCAAACCGGCGAAACGGCAGAATCCCCGTTCGCTCGACCGCCGCGGCGAGCCGCTCTTGTTCGCCTTCGTCGAGCGCGTTTGCGACGTCGTCGGCGCCCCCTATCCCACGCGGATCGATATCGATTGCGAAGTCAACGCATCAGCCAGTTTCCGCCGCGGCGTCTGGAGCATGTTCGGCGACGATTTGGTGCTGACCATCGGTTTGCCGCTGGCCGCAGGGCTCAGCTTGCGGCAGTTCGCCGGCGTATTGGCGCACGAGTTCGGGCACTTCAGCCAGGGAACTGGCATGCGGTTGAGTTATCTCGTCCGCAGGATCAGCTTCTGGTTTACGCGCGTTGTTTACGAACGCGACGCCTGGGACGAGCAGCTTGTCACGCTCTCAAAACAGCTTGACATCCGACTGGGCTTGATCGTCTACCTGGCGCGTGGCTGCATTTGGGCGACGCGCAAGATCCTCTGGGTTTTCATGATGCTCGGCCATCTGGTCAGCGGCTTTTTGCTGCGGCAGATGGAATTTGACGCCGACCGGTACATGGCGCAAGTCGCCGGCAGCAACGCCTTGGGCGGAATTCTGCGGCAACTAAGCGTGTTGAGCATCGCTACGCGAGGCGCCTACGCCGACTTGGATGAATACCGGCGTGAAGGACGACTGGGGGACGACCTGCCCCGGCTGATCGCGGCGAACGTCGACCAGCTTCCGGAGCCGCTGCTGGAAATCATCGATAAGAGCATCAAAGAGGCCAAGACGGGCCTGTTTGACACGCACCCATCCGACAGGGACCGCATCGAGTTCGCCGTTCAACAGCGAGCTGCCGGCCTGTTCCACGTCGAGTTGCCGGCGACGCTCCTGTTCCGTGATTTCGCCGCCTTGTCGAAGACGGCGACCTTCGACTTCTATCGCGAGATTTTCGGCACGAACTTCAAGCTGAGCGACATGCATCCCGTCGATCAATTGTTGGCTCGACAGGAAAAAACGAAGGCAGACGTCAAATCGCTCGCTCGCTATTTTCAAGGAGCGTGCAACGGCTTGCGTCCGCTTCGCCTGCCGGGCATCTTGCCGAACGAAGGGGCAGATCCGCGGGAAACGCTCGCGCTGCTCAAGCAAGCGCGGGAGCAGATGTTGCTGGCAGCGCCGGCCTATAGGACCGCCTTCGAGGCTTACGACAAAGCCGATACGCAAAAGCTTGAAGCCAGCCAGGCCGACGCCGTGCTCAACGCGCGGCTGAAGGTCAAACCGCAGGACTTCAGCCAGCCGATGGTCAACCCCCGTATGGTCCTGCAGTTGTTGCAAGGAGCGAATTACCGGCTGGGCCAGCTCTCGCCGCAACTCGACCCGCTGGAACGCTGGGCCGAGCATCGCCTGCTGTCCGCGCTCATCTTGTTGCAAGTGCCCAAGGTGGCTGCCCGCGTCCCCTCGGCGCCGGAACGTTTGGAGGAAGCGCAGCGCATTCTGGCGGCTTATTCGGTCGCGGCAGGACAGATCTACCCGGTGGTGGAGCTTCGCAATCTATTCGCCGTGTTCATGGCGTTGGCTTCCCGGTTGGAAGGACAACGAGAAAACGCCACGCTGATGGGCATGCTGGAGAGAAAGCTGAGCGAATTGGTCCGCGCAGTGCGCGACATCCAATACGCTCTATCCATGGCGCGTTACCCGTTCGGACACGCCACGGCAGAGCCTACGCTGGCCGAATTTATCATCCCCGGCCAGTTCCACGACGCCGATTGGAACGGCGTACTCAGTGCAGCAAGTGAGCTGCTGGAGGGCGTGCCGCAACTCTACGCTCGCATGCTCGGCCGGCTGGTCGTGCTGGCCGAGGAAGTCGAAGCCGCGTTCGGTCTGCCGCAACTACCCGAGCCGCCGCCCAAACCAGAACCGCCGCCAACCGCCTGACGCGCCGCTCATTTTGCGGCGGGACGCACCGTATAATCGTCGAAGTAGACGACGCTGTCCGCCTTCGTCCAGATGCCGACGCGGCCCGAGACATTTGCTTTCAGCGTGTGCGTCAGCAGATGCTCGTCGTCGAGGTAGCCTTCGACCTTCGGCCCGGTCACTTTGAGCTTCAGCGTGTGCCACTCCTGCGACGAAGTCGGCGTATCTTTGACCCATTCGACCGAAGACCGCACGCCGCGCTCGAACTTCCAAAGCACCAGGTTGTTTTCCAGCGGATTGGCTCGCAGCGCCAGATAATCGCCGTTGCGTTTCAGGTTGAACAGGATGCCGGCGCCCTGATCGATCTTGCCGGCGATCGTCTTGAAGCGAAAGGCGATCTCACCTTCGCGGAAATCTTCGCAAGTGGTCGCCACGGCGTAAGGGAAGTAAGCGAACGCTTTGACGTTATCGAGGAATTCCGCATATCGCTCTCCGTACAGAGCCCGAGCGCGATCGGCAATGCCGGCAGCCGCCTGGCCGCGGCTCCACTCGCTGCCGTCGACGACCAGCACTTGGTTGTCGCTATCCTTACCAATTCGCCAATTGCCGACGACCGGCACGACGGCCTTGGGCGCCTCGCCCGGCGCGTCCTCCTCGAAGGTGATCACCGGAATGTCCCGAGAAGCTGACTGGCCCTGATTTTCATCTTCTGCCTGCGCCGGGGAGGAGATGCTGGTGAGGACGGCGGCGATTGTAAAAACCATCGGCAGGGCGGTGCGACGCGTCATAACTCTCTCCCGTTTTCTTGCAGCGAAGATTTCGAGCCGATCTGGAGCCAATAACTCTTCACGACTCCCCAGGCGCCCGCGCTCGCAAGCCAGCCGGCGAGCACAACTGCGGGCAACAAGTAGTAAAACACAATTTCCGCCGGGCGTGAACTCGCCGCTAACGGATATCCTGGATAGGGGGGCTTGCCTTCTGCGGGCGCTTTCGTCACGCCAGCCAATTGATACAGCCGAGGCAGCGTCTCTTGCTCGCTCGTCGATCGGGTCATTGCCTCTCGGCCGTCGTACGCGTAGACGACTTTGCCGTAATCATCTTCGCCGGGGAGGAACCGATTGGCGTCGGTATCCTGATACATCACGCTCACATGCCGGACCGTGCGCCGCAGCTTGCCGAGAATATTTCGCTCCAGGTCGTACACGCGCGGATCAGAAGGCGCGAGATAAACGCGAATCGTCAGCCGCTCGTTGAGCGTTCGCAATAACGCTTCGTCGTCGGGGCTGAACGAGTTGCGACGATCCTCGGTCGCGTCGCCATAGACTCGAACGTGATCAGAGCCCGCCGCGGCAAGCGCCGTCAGCGAAATCACCAGCAGCGAATTGGCCAGCTTTTTGGTTTGCGACCAATCGGCGCGCAACCAGACTCCCGCCAGCGCCGTTGAGCCTAGCGTCGCGCAGAGCGCAGCCAGCACGAGACCGATCGAAAAGATTCCGGCTTCAAATGATTTGAGCATTCGGGTCAGCGACCACGCCGACAAGTCCTTGAGCAGTCCGTTCACGCCCGTGGCGGCGAAGTCGAGCACCCAGAACCCCAAACTCACGCCGATTGCGGCAATAGAAGCGCTGGCGGCCGTGCGCGCGGCAGCCGCCGCGGTCAGCGAGATGCCGGCAATCACGAGGGCGAACAAGAAATGTCCCAACATCA
The DNA here is from genome assembly GCA_035547635.1 of Pirellulales bacterium. Taxonomy (GTDB): domain Bacteria; phylum Planctomycetota; class Planctomycetia; order Pirellulales; family JAICIG01; genus JAICIG01. Next base: position 7,539 of record DASZUP010000564.1, on the reverse strand, counting down.
AGTTTGCGGTTTCCGACGCGCCGACGTGCCCGCCCTGAAATGCCCATAACGCGATGGCAACCAGGCAAGGACTGCCCAACATCGCCCAGGCGGCGACCGCCGCAGCCAATTTGGCCCCGAGCAAATCTGCGAGGGAATACGGAAGCTGCAGCAACAATTGAAGCGCGCCGCTCTGTTTCTCGGCGCCGAGCGTGCGGATGACCACGAACGGATACAGCAGCGTAGAGATCAGGTACAGCCCGCCGAACGTCGGCACGAAAACGCCGTCCAGCGGAGACAGGCCTTGCCCGAGTTCCGGCGATTTCTCCGCGGCCTGGCTGGCTTGCCCATAGAACTGTACCGCCTGGACATAGCTATAACCCGAAAGCAGCGTGGAGATCACGAGCGCGGCCCAGAGTCCGTGGCCGAGCAGCGTTTCGCGCAGTTCTTTCCGCCACAGCGAGCCTCGCGGCGCGCCCCGTAGCGGCATTAACTCAGGACAGGGCAAGGAACACATCCTCCATGGAGCCACCCGCCAGTCCCGCCCGGCTTTGCAATTCGGTCAGCGTGCCTTCCCCCGCTGCGCAGCCGTGCGACAGCAGCACAAACCGGTCGCAAACGCGCTGGGCGTCGGCAAGTTGATGGATCGACAGCACGAGCGTCCGCCCCCGGTCCGTCAACTCGCGCAGGGCCGTCATTGCGTCGCGAGTTTGGCGAAGATCCAAACCATCGAACGGCTCGTCCATCAGCAGCAGCGGATGCGGGGCCAATAGCCCTAAAGCCAGCAACAGCCGCCGTCGTCCGCCTTTCGACAACTCGTTCGCTCGTTTGCCGAGCAGCGAGGCGAGATCGAGCGCGTCGATGATTTCACAACGCCGCGACGCGGGCTGCCCGAACGCGTCAGAGAAGAAGGCGAGCGTCTGATGGACGCGGTGTTCGCCGTAGGGAACCACGTTCTCGGGAATGTAGAACATGGCCGCTCTTCGTTTCCTTGGCGCCAGCCGAGCGCCGCAATAAAGCACCTGGCCGCCGCTATCGGCCTGTAATCCCGCCACGCATTCCAGCAGCGTCGTCTTGCCCGAGCCGTTGGGGCCGATCAGGCCTAAGACTTCGCCGGCTCGAACCGAAAGATCGACAGCCCGCAGGGCGTGAAACCGTCCAAACCATTTTTGGATCCCGCGAACTTCGAGCAGGGGCGGCGCGGGCTCAGCGGATGGGCGAGCGGCAGTGGTGGAGTTCAACGTCATCACTCCGCAGTCTCGCTTGTGTTGAGAGCCGCGCCAACGGACCGTAAGTTCTCAGCCCGACGTTTCGGGGCAATTTCGCTCAAAAAGCCCTCGACCGCCGCAAGCCATTCAGCATGGTGTTTGGCCGCCAGGTTTTCATGTCCTGCGCCGGCGAGCAGCGCCCATGTTTTCTTGCCAGGCAGGCGATCGAAGACCTGGCGGGCCTCAGCGGGCGATACGCGGATATCGCAGTCTCCGTGCAGCAAAAGCGTGGGGCATTCGACCGCTTTGGCGTACGCGACCGGATTGTGCGCAAAGCCGGAATAGCCGTGTTGAACGCCGCCCCAAAAGACCAGCAGTTCGGCCAGCGGAAAGGCCGGCAGTCCCGCGGTTCGGCAGCGATTTCTGGTCGTGGCCAGCAAGCGATCGAACGGCGCTTCGAGTATCAAGGCCGTCGGCCGGACTTGCTGCGTAGCTATAGCGCGCAGAATCGCTACGCTCCCCATTGAGCGTCCATAGAGCAAGATTGGCGCGTCGGGCCACTGCCGCTTGGCATAGGCGCAGGCCGCGGCCACGTCATCGGCTTCGCGGTAGCCGATCGTCGTCGCATGGCCGTCCGACTCGCCGCTGCCGCGAAAGTCGACCAACAGCGTGTCGTAGCCAAATTCATGAAAGGCTCGCGCCGCGGGCAGCATGCTGTCCTTGGCGTTGGCGAATCCGTGGAACAACAGGCAGAGCCCTTGGGAGCGTTGGCCGTCGGGGCACGGCACGCGCCAGGCTGCGCACTCCAGCCCGTCACGGGTGACAAAGCGGCGAGCCTCGAACGGCAGTTCATAATCTGCGGGCGTTTTCGCATTGCGAGGTTTTGGAATCTGCACGCCGCACAACGCCGCTTCTGCCTTTTGCCAGAGGGTCATTACCTCGGGCGAAGGCGGGCGGTCGCCCACGCCGACGAAATGCGTCAACAACCAGGCATGACGATAGGCCAGCACATTCATCGCAACGCTGGCAAGCAGCGTCAAGCACAGCAGCGCGCGTTTCGGCCGGGCGCGCAGTGCCAAAAAAGCCTTTCGAAACATCGTTCGGCTCTCCCCGGGAGCTTGCGCGGCAAAGTGTCGCTTGCCGTGCAAATTACCTTGCCCTGGTTCCGCGCAAAACCGGATTCTAAATCGCGGCCAGCGATTTTGCGACACGCATCCGAGGCGGGCGGCATGAGCGTATTGCCGGGCTAGGGGCGTTTCCGGAGCATCCAGTAACCCAGCGAAAAAATCAGAATTGCCGCGAGCACTGACGGGCTGATTCGAAGCAGAGGAGCCAAGAGTCCGGCGAAATCGAGGATCGGCAAGGCGAGCAACCACCAGCCAGGCGACGGACGATTGCCGCGCCGTGACGGCGCGGCGCCGCCCGACTCGTCCAGCGCCTGATCCGGGTTTCCGTCCATAAGCTCGACTCTAACCCGCGACGCCCCCTGACGCCAGGCAAGGGGCCCGCGCTGCGTCCTGCGCCGGAATCGCATTTCCCAGCGTCAGCTTTGAGCGCCCTGAAGCCCTCGGATGAATCGAAGCGTTCGAGCATCTGTACTCGCCGCCTCGCGGCGAGATCAGATATACGTCGTCTTCCGCCGCGCAGGGCTTGGCTTGTCAGCGTGGAACGCTCCGCCCCGACGCGTTAATGGCAAAATGAAAGAGCGGGAGTCCTGTCCATTCCCCAATAGCATAGGTGTTACGGATTTCGTTCTATTTCTCCTTTTCTCGTATTGCAATTGTTCTTTACTACAGGCAAGCAAAGGGCTAACGATATTTACAAACATAGCGTGATAAGACAACGTCTGAAATTTAAATACATAAATGTCCGTTTTTTGCTTCCGCTATTTTTCAGGTCAAATAATGCGACGCCTGTGCCGGCTGAGTGCATTAATGCATTTGCATTTTTCACCTGAGCCAGCTAGATTCAATGGATCGCTATGGTTGCTCAACCTGGCAGGCTTAGTGGGGAGGGGCGTGAAGGCCTGCCTTGATCCACCGGAATTCGTACTGGCTGGCGCCTCATTGTTTCGCGTTGTCAGGGGACGCTGACGAAACTCGCGGCCACTTCATCCGGTGACGCTTTGGCAGTCCCAGGGCGTCGTGCCAGGAGTTCGCGGAGCAGTTCTTTCTGTACGCCGCGTCGTCATATTCCTTTGAAGGGAGCTGTTATGCATGTGATTGCAAGTCCAACTGAGATTTCGCGGCGGCGCTTCAGGCTCCGGACGACGGCGTTCACGTTGGTCGAATTGCTGGTGGTAATCGCGATTATTGGGATCTTGATCGCCTTGTTGCTGCCGGCCGTGCAAGCTGCGCGCGAGGCGGCGCGACGCTCGCAATGCACCAACAACATCAAACAGATCTGCCTGGCGCTGCAGAATTATCACGATGTCGTGAAATGCTTTCCGCCGGGCCAATGCGGACCATCGCAAAGCAATTACCGGGTCAGCGCGTTTGTTCCGCTTTGTCCTTACATGGAGCAGCAGTCCCTTTACAATCAGATCCAGGGAGCGTTGATTGGCAACAATGGAACGAAGTATCCGCCGGGTCCTTCCTATCCTTGGGATACCAACTATTCTCCTTGGAATATGAATCGGGCCGACCTCATTTGCCCTTCGGAGGTTGGCATCTGGCAGGTGAGCGGCAATGCCATTGCAAAGGCCGATTATGCATTCTGTTACGGCGATTCGACGACCTTCACTTCGCCTGACAGTTCAAGCGTCGTTATTCCCCGCGGGATCTTTGGAGTAAACAGTCGGATCAGCGTGGCCAACATCACCGACGGCGCCAGCAACACCGTGGCGGTCTCGGAGCATTCGATTGGACAAAGCGCCAATAGCATTCATGGGGGCGTGGCGCAAAATGTCGCAACGGCGCCGACGACGCCCTCGGCGTGTCTTGCCATGGCCAACAACGGCTTCTACACGTCGGGGACGACAACGGCCATGTGGGTTGGGCAGCGCTGGCCCGACGGCGCGCCCTGGTATTGCGCCTTCGGCACGGTGTTGCCGCCCAACAGCCCCAACTGCGTTCAAGCCACTTCCGACCACGGCCCGGGCGTGAGCTCGCCCAGCAGCTATCACCCGGCGGGAGTGGTCGTCGGCATGGCCGACGCTTCGGTTCGATTCGTCTCTGAAAGTATCAATTGCGGCAACCTGGGCTCTGGCAATGTAACCGCCGGGCCGAGCCCCTACGGCGTATGGGGCGCAATGGGTTCAAGAGACGGCGGCGAAGCGGCGCAGTCTAATCCCTAGGGATAGCTGGGGCGTCTCGCCTCCTCAATCGTTCGGTGCGGCGCCCGTCAGCTGCGCGGCATTTGCGGCAACCGCGTCCGGCATGTCGGCGCCGGTGCGGAGCCGCGGAACGTACATGGGCACGCGCTGCTGATAGCTGCGGTAGTGTGCGCCGAAGTGTGCAACGAGATCGCGTTCTTCGATTACGGCGGCAAGGGCCATGTACAGGCACAAGGCGCCGGCGAATAGCAGGTGGCCGAGCGTCATGGTCGGCGTCGCACACAACGCCAGCGTCCAGCCGACGTACAACGGATGACGCATGTGATTGTAAAGCAGCGGCGTGCGGAACGGCAGCGACGTATATGGCCGCCCGCGCAGGTACAACCAGACCTGCCGCGTGCCGAACAGGTCGAAATGGTTGATCATCAGGCTGACGGCCGGCACCATCAGCCAGCCGGCTGCGAACAGCCCCCAAAGCAGCCGGCGTGCGGCGGGATGTTGCACGTCCCATACGATTGCATCGAGCCCGCGCCATTGCCACATCAGGAACGCCGTAACCGCGCACGAGAACAGCACATACGTGCTGCGCTCGATCGGCTGGGGAACCAGGCGAGTCCAGACCCGCTTGAACGCCGGCCGGGCCATCACTGAATGTTGCAGTGCGAACAGGCCGATCAAGGCCAAATCGACGCCGGCCGCGGCAAGCCCGCCGGCGGACGCTGAATCGATCGAATGCGGAGTCAAGAAGTCTCCGACAAAACCGGCCATATAGGCGTAAGTCGCCAGGAATAACAGGTGGCACGAGACGCCATAGACAAAAAACGTCCAACGCAACATGAAGATCTCCATTCTGGTGATTGAACCAACAGTTTTCCGGGTGCGCCAGCCGCGAGGCGGCGTTAATCGACGAATCGCCAACGCTTCTCCCGCCGAAGTCGCTCGGCAATGCAATTTCCTCCATTCAGCCAAGCGCAAAGGACGAGCCGACGTTACGAGCCGCGTTGCCGGTCAAGCCGGGCTGTACTGCGTTTGTTCGGCATTCGACTGCTGTATTAAACGCCGTAAACCGCATTCTCCTAGTTGACTTGGAGTGCACCGGATGGTTGACTTGAGGTCCACCCCGCCGCGCCAAGCCATTTTTTGAGAGAACGTCCTGATGCCCTCCGCGACCCGGCAACGACTGACCGAGGCCGCGCTGCGGCGGTTTTACCGTGACGGATTCCGCAACGTCGGCCTGGACCAGGTGCTGGCCGACGTCGGCATCAGCAAAACGGCCTTCTACAAGCATTTCTCCTGCAAAGAGGACCTGGTGCTGGCCGCTCTCGAAATGCAGAGCCGCTGGCTGGAGGATGCTTTCCCCGAAAGGGTTTGCCAGCGCGGCGGCGAAACGCCCGTCGGTCAACTACGCGCCTTGTTCGACGTGGTCGATGAAATCATCGCCGACGACGAGTTCCGTGGCTGCATCTTCGTCAACGTCGCCATGGAATACCCGTTGCCGCACGATCCGGCCCACGTCGCCGCGGCGGACGCCAAACGAGCCGTAGAAAAGATCGTCTCCGACCTGGCTTTGCGGGCCGGGGCGGCCGATCCGCGCCAAATGGCCCGAGAGCTGTGCCTGATCATCGAAGGCGTGTATGTCACTCGCCAGGTATCCGGCGACCGGCAGAGCATCGACGTCGCCCGCCGCCTCGCGGAGCTTGTCATTGCTTCTCACCTGACTGCTGCCGCGCCCGCCGGGTAGACAACGCCGCGACACGGCGGCCGGGCGAACCAGAGGCCGTTCCGCTTGTCTTCTTGATTCCGGCCGACTGCAACTCAAGTCATTGCAAAGATTGAATCGACGCCCGCGTTGGCCGAGTCGGTTCCCAGGGCTGCGCCCCCGCGCTGATGAATCGAGCGCCTTCAATGCTGCTTGACGGGCGGAAGGCAGTTTGATTTGCCCTGCTAACCGTTCGTCAGGCCGAGGCAGGCTCGGATCACTTGTTCGTGGTCGAGGCAGCGTCGCCGAGTTGCAAATCGGCTTCATCGACGTCGACGTTTGCACCGCCCTCGGGGATCGGCAGCCTCATGGCCCAAAGGGTTCCTTGCGTCATTACCCGTCGATATGCGGGCAGGCGCCAGTTGTCGTGAAAGTGCAGGCCGCTGAAGCCGAACGACCGGCCGCCGTCGGGACGCTGCCAGGCCCAGGCGACGGTTTCTTCGCGGCCTTCGATCGGCACGGTCAGGACGGGGTGAACCTGGTCGGCGGGCTGAATGAATTTCAGCCGGTAGTAGAACTCGTCCCGCAACGCCAAGCGCTCGATCCCCGTGGCGATTGGATGCCGGGGCCGGGCGGGATGGATCGTGGTCTCTACCACCTTGTATCGTCGGTCGGGGCCGCCGTGGCAACCGCCAAGCAGTTTCAGATAGGCGTCGATTGGCTCGGCGTCTTTCGTGCCCAGGCCCCAATGAACGGCAACCAGCCCGCCGCCCCGCGCCGCCAACCGAGCCAAAGCGTCGAGCCGTCGCGGATCGTTTTGCACCCACTTGGCGCCTTCGGAGAGAAAGATAACCGCGCCATCAGCGTGTTCCAACATGGCGGGGCCCGCTTCCCAAGGCTCGTCGGCCCGCTCCAGCGTTACTTCCAAGCCAGGCGATTTCGCCAGGCACTTCTGCAATATCTTGAGTCCGGCCTCGTATTCGTGCGTGGCCGGCGGATGACCGTCCGGGCCTTGGCTCAACAACAGCAACCGCCGGGCGCGCGGCTCTTCTGCCGGGGCCGCGGCAACTGCCGTCAGGTACGCGGCCAGGAGGAACGAAGAGCGGATGGACGTCTTGAAATGTGGTTGCACGGGCTCTCTCCGGCAAAAGGAAAGATGATGTTGCGGGCAGGCTGCTTGAGACGGCGGCCGGCAGGCGTCGGGCGGCGCGCAAAGCGTGTCCCGGGGGGGGCGAGCGGGCATCCGCCGTCACAACCCCTGGATCGGCTCGCCGCCATTGCTCGTGGTCAGAGCGTGCAAGGTTTGCGGATCGAACGACGAAGACAAGAACTGGACGTGCCCGTCGGCGAACAGAGCGTTAGCTCCGCCGGGATGCTCG
>DASZUP010000563.1:0-8367 GCA_035547635.1 Pirellulales bacterium | reverse complement strand
AATTGGGCCAACCGGCGGCCCAACACGGCGCTCTCCTCGCCGTCCGCTCGCCGCAAGTCTCGGACCATCAATGCGGCGTCGATTCCGGTCTCGAGGCCGAAAACGGTGCTTTGAACCATGTCGGCCGCGTCAGCCAGCGGGCCTGCGTCAATGCAGACAAAGTCGAAGTGTTGCCGGAGACTTCGCAGGCTGGCCGTCAGCCGGACGCCGCCAGCCAGTACGTCTCTTGCGGCGACCGGTTCCCGTAACGCCAACAACGTGACCCGGTCGGAGGTCGACTCGACCAACGCTTCGGCTAACGGCTGACGGTCGGCGAACACGTCTTCCCAACCGATCTGTACCGCCACGCCGAGCTGCTGCGCGAGTTGCGGACGTTCGAAGTCGGCGTCGACCAGAACGACCCTGACGCCTTGTCCCGCCAGGGCCAGGTGACGAGCGGCAGCCAACAGCACGGTGGTGCGGCCTTCTCCGCGGTATTGGCTGGTGACCATCCAGGTTTTGGCGCCGGCGGCGAACTGACGCTGCCATGTGGTCCATTGCTCGACGGCGGCGGCGCGCAGAGCATCGGCCGGTTCGGGCCAATCGAATTGTTCCACTTCCAAGGCCGCTTGCAGCGCCTCGGCTGCGGTCGTCGTCGCAGGCTTCGGAGCCGTTGACGGCAAGCTCTGGCGCGCCGGCGATGGAACGTCTTTCGCGGCCAGGTCATTCGCTTGGGGCGCTCGCTCGGACGGGCCAAGGCTGATCTCCCGCGGTTGCCTGGCAGCGGGAATTCCGTGGGCCGTTGGCTGCTCCCGGGCGGCCGGCTGTGCTGCGCGTTGCGGCGCCGTTTGCGTTTGCGTCGATCCCGGCGCTGGCGTCAGGGCGATATGCGGCGCGGGGATGATCTGCTGCCGTTGATAGGCCTTGATGAAGGCCTCGCTGAGCGTGCTCATCGTAGCGTGCCGCCCTCCTGGTTAAGTTCCTCGGAGACGTCCAACGGCCCAATGTTGTTGATCCGCACTCCTGAGGGCTCGGCGGCGCCTTGGCCGTCGTACCGAGAGCCGCCGCCCAAGCGAGGATCGGCGGCCATGCGGATCGTTTCAGCGTCAGAGTTTTGTGTGGCGTTCGCCCCGTCGGCGCTTGCGGCTTCGCCCAGCGGTGGAATGAAACCCGCGGAAGGGTTGAGGCCCAGGCCGTGCGGCCCCGAGTCGTTCGCAGAGATTTCCGCGGGCGGCGCTACAATCTGAGTTGTGGGGCTCGTCTCGGGCTCCGGCGCCGGTTCCGGCGGCCGAGGAAGAGCGCGCTCGGCGCGTGACGCGGGCTCCGGCTCGGCGCGCGGCTGCAGGTAGAACACGATCACGATCAAGCCCATGCAAGACAACACGCAAGCCAGCCAGATCTTGGGTTGCATCAGGAACGCGTGTCCGCGGCAGATCAATTGCCACGCGGAGGCCAAGGCCCCCGGCGAAGGCGCGGCTGGCGCTGCCGCTTCGGGCACGGTTTCGGCTTTGGAGTGTTCGGGGCGGGTGGCGGTGAGCATTGCGGGAGCTTCCGTTGCGGGGGCGGCGTCGGCCGCCGGTGGACAAGGGGAATTGATCTCAAGCGATGGTTCGCTCTGCGGCCCTGGTGCTTCGGGGATGAGGGCTTCTTCGACAACCTGCACGGTTTCGTCGCAGACGGCCGGCGTCGCCGCGGTTTCCTCGGCTATCAGGGAATTGCCGGTCCGCAGTTCCGGAAGGCGAATCACCGCGCGCAATCTTCCCGGCCCTACGGCGCTGGAAAAGTCGCGAGCCCGGGCCGACGCAGGATGCTTCGGCGGGCCGCCGACCTCTGAACGAACCGACTGCATGGCGAGCTGCTCCTGATCCGGCTTCTAGAAATGGACCAAGGCTCTCTATCGGTTCCGAATTTGCCAATATTGAGCTTTAATCGCGTATTGAGGAATGCAAGGACGGGGGTATATAGGACGACTTGCTGCGCAAACCAATGATTACCAACGGGTTGCGGATTCTTATGGAGTAGCTATTTTGAGGGGATTGTCGATACACCTTTGAGGCGCCCAAGCGCCGAGGCGATGCTCATCGCAAACCGCCGACTCTTCGATCGGGACGGGTGCGACGGGCTGCCGGAAGCACTGAATTTCCTCCAATTTGTCTCTCATTTCGGGCTGCCGGTGGGCTTCGAGGACCGAACCGCAGGCAGGGGCCGGAACTCTTGAACTTGATGGATCAGGGCAGGTTTGCGATATTTCACCCTGGGCCATTTTCCTAAGTCCTTATCCGGTAAGCTGATGTCGGTAGCCAATCAAACAGAGACCCGCGGACTGCTCGAATCCTTGTTGGCCGAGCGAATTCTGATCCTCGACGGGGCGATGGGCACGATGGTCCATGCCCTGAAATTCTCCGAGCAGGACTTTCGCGGTTCGCAATTTGCCAGCCACGGCAAGGACCTGAAGAACTTCATCGATATCCTGGCCATCACCCAGCCCGAGTCGATCTACGAGATCCACCGGCAATACCTGGATGCCGGCGCGGACATTATTGAGACGAACACCTTCGGCGCCACGTCGGTGGCGATGGCGGATTTCGAACTCGAGTCGCAGGTCAGGGATTTGAACCTGGCGGCCGTTCAGTTGGCGCGCCGCGCCGCAGACGAGTTCAACCAGCGGACGCCCGATAAGCCGCGGTTCGTGGCCGGCTCGATCGGACCGACCAATCGCCAGCTTTCCATCGCCGGCAACGTGAACGACCCTGGCTACCGGGCCGTGACGTTCGACCAGATGGTGGAGACCTATTACGAACAGGTCGATGCGCTGGTCGAAGGGGGCGTGGATTTGCTGTTGGCCGAGACGGCGTTCGATACGCTGGTGCTCAAGGCGTGCTTGTTCGCTATCGACAAGTATTTTGCAGACCACGGGGTGCGCTTGCCGGTGATGGCGTCGTTCACAATCTTCCAGGGCGGACGGACTCTCTCGGCGCAAACGATCGAAGCCTGCTGGAACTCGATCTCGCACGCCGACTTGCTCAGCGTGGGCATGAACTGCGCGCTGGGGCCGGAGCACATGCGCCCGTACGTCGAAGAGCTGTCGCGGATTGCGCCGATCTACGTAAGCTGCTATCCGAACGCCGGTTTGCCCAACGCCTTCGGCGGCTTCGACGAAACGCCGGAGAAGATGGGACGCACGCTGGCCGAGTTCGCCGAGAACGGCTGGCTGAACATCGTCGGCGGCTGCTGCGGCACCACGCCGCCGCACATCCGCGCCATCGCCGATGCGGTGGCCGGTCGCGCCCCGCGCGTGCGGCCGCAGGTTGAACCGCTGTCGCGATACAGCGGCCTGGAATCGCTCACGCTGCGGCCGGAAAGCAATTTCACGATGATCGGCGAGCGGACCAACATTACCGGTTCCAAGAAGTTCGCCCGGCTGATCCTGGCGGGCGATTACGAATCGGCCATCGCCATCGCCCGCGGGCAGGTCGAAGGGGGCGCGAACATCATCGACATCAACATGGATGAAGGGATGCTCGACGGCGAGGCCGCCATGACCCGCTTCTTGAATCTGTTGGCGGCCGAGTCCGACATCTGCCGCGTGCCGATCATGGTCGACAGCTCAAAGTGGTCGATCATCGAGGCCGGCTTGAGGTGCATACAGGGCAAGGGGATCGTCAACTCGATCAGTCTCAAGGAAGGTGAAGAGGCGTTTTTGCACTACGCGCGGCTGATCCGCCGTTACGGCGCCGCCACGGTTGTGATGGCCTTTGATGAACAAGGCCAGGCGACCACGATCGAAGACAAGGTCCGCATTTGCCAGCGCGCCTTCAAGCTGCTCACGGAAGAAGTCGGCATGCCGGCGACCGACGTCATCTTTGATCCGAACATTCTGACGGTGGCTACCGGCATCGAGGAGCACAACCGCTACGCGATCAACTTCATTGAAGCCGTGCGGCAGATCAAAGCCACGTGTCCCGGCGCCAAGGTCTCCGGCGGAGTGAGCAACATCTCGTTCTCCTTCCGCGGCAACGACGTGGTGCGCGAAGCGATGCACGCAGCCTTTTTGTATCACGCCATCCGCGCCGGCATGGACATGGGCATCGTGAATGCCGGCCAATTGGCCGTCTACGAAGATATTCCCAAGGATCTGCTGGAGCGAATCGAAGACGTCTTGTTCGACCGCCGGCCCGACGCCACCGAGCGGCTGGTGGAATTCGCCGAAACGGTGAAAGGCCAGGGGGGCAAAGGCGCAACGAGCGGCCAGGAGTGGCGCGAGGGAAGCGTGGACGAGCGGCTCTCGCACGCGTTGGTCCGCGGCATTGTCGATTTCATCGACGCCGACGTCGAAGAAGCCCGGCAGAAGTATCCGAGTGGCTTGTCGATCATCGAAGGCCCGCTGATGGACGGCATGCAGGTGGTGGGCGATCTGTTCGGGGCCGGCAAGATGTTCTTGCCGCAGGTGGTCAAAAGCGCCCGCGTGATGAAGAAGGCCGTTGCTTATCTGCTGCCTTTCATGGAGGCCGAAAAGGCCGCCAGCGGCGCCAGCGAAGCGCCGCGCGGCAAGGTGCTGTTGGCCACCGTCAAAGGCGACGTCCACGATATCGGCAAGAACATCGTCGGCGTGGTGCTTGGTTGCAACAACTATGAGGTGATCGATCTGGGCGTGATGGTCCCTTGCGAGCGGATCCTGGAGGCGGCCGTCAAAGAAGGGGTCGATTTGATCGGCCTCAGCGGACTGATTACGCCCAGCCTGGACGAAATGGTTCACGTGGCCAAAGAGATGAATCGCCAAAAGATGGAGATTCCGCTGCTGATCGGCGGCGCCACCACCAGCGCCAAGCACACCGCCGTCAAGATTGCGCCCATGTACGCCCGCGAGACGGTTCACGTGCTCGATGCCTCGCGCTCGGTAGGCGTGGTCGAGAAGCTGCTCAATCCAAAGCTCAAGTCGGACTTTGACCAGCGCAACCGGGCCGAGCAGGCCAAGCTGGTCGAGTCGTATCAAACTCGGCAGCAAGTCAGCCTGGTCAGCTACGAGCGAGCCAAGGCCCAGCGGTTTCCGACCGATTGGAACGCCGTGCAGATCGACGTGCCGGCGTTTCTTGGCCGCCGCGTGCTCGAGGATTTTCCGCTGGCGGAACTGGTCGAGTACATCGACTGGTCTCCGTTCTTCATGGCTTGGGAGCTGCGCGGGAAGTACCCCAAGATCTTCGACGACCCATCCGTCGGCGGCGAGGCCCGCAAGCTCTACGACGACGCTCGGCGGCTGCTCGATGAGATCATCGAAAAGCGGCTATTCCAGGCGCGCGGCGTGTACGGCTTTTGGCCGGCCCAATCGCTGGGCGACGATATCGTGCTGTATGCGGACGAGAGCCGGCAGGGACCGCTGGCGCACTTCCATACCTTGCGCCAACAGTGGGAGCGCAAGGGAGTGAAGCACTATTACGCCCTGGCTGACTTCATCGCTCCGTTGGACAGCGGCCGGCATGATTACCTCGGCGCATTCGCCGTCACGGCCGGGCATGGCGTGGCGGAACTGGCGCGCAAGTTTGAAGCCGACCACGACGATTACAACTCGATCATGACCAAGGCCCTGGCCGACCGGCTGGCCGAAGCCTTCGCCGAGCGATTGCACAAGATCGCCCGCAATGACTGGGGCTATGGCGCCGAAGAGCGGCTCAGCAACGAGGAGTTGATCGACGAGAAGTATCGCGGCATTCGTCCGGCGCCGGGCTACCCGGCCTGCCCGGACCATACCGAGAAGGGCGCTCTGTTTGAACTCCTCGGGGCCGAACAGGCCGCCGGCATCACGCTGACCGAGCACTTTGCCATGTTCCCTGCGGCTAGCGTGAGCGGGTTGTACTTCGCCCATCCCGAGGCTCGTTACTTTTCCGTCGACCGCATCACCCGCGACCAGGTGGAAGACTACGCCCAGCGCAAGGGCATGACCCTCGCCGAGGTCGAGCGCTGGCTGGCGCCGAATCTGGGTTACGAGCCGGGTTAAAGGAGAATCGGGGGGCTGCGCCTTTATGGGTGCCATGCCTTGGTCGGCGACTCGCCGACCTAGGCATGTTCGCTCACGCCTCGCCGCCAGTGTGAATGCTTGGTGTTTCAATCGCGAGCACACTTGCCTGCGTCGAGACGAGTGCGTGGCATTCATGCCTCTCGGCGGATTGGCAGAGACTCAATGTCTGGCCTGAGTATTGCGTCCCTCTTGCCCGCATAAAACGCCGCACTCGACCACGGCCAGTCCTCCGCTCGTTCCACCAGTCCGCGACGCACCGGGTTTTGATGGATATAATCGATCTCCGCGAAGACTGCGGCGTCATCGTAGATGTTCCGATCGTAGCCGCCGCCTCGCTGCCAGAAGCGAAAACATTTTTCCCCGTTGGGCTGGACGTCTTCAAGCATCCAAAGCGCATGCGGAGCAATGCAGCGAACATGCCGCACTGCTCGACGGGCAACGGGCAGTTTGACGGACGTCAGCATTTTGCTGATCGAGTATATTGCGCGCCTCGGCCAGACCAGCAGGTGAGCGTGTTCGGGCATGATTACCCAGGCCCAAAGGTCGAATTGCCATTTCCGCCGTGCATCCGCCAAGGCCTTAACGAGCCAATTGCACGTGCGATCTTTTGACAGGAACTGCCGTCGCTGGAAGCAGGAGAAGGTTAGGCTGTGGGCATGGCCCGGATCGTTGTAACGGCGGCAGGTTTTGAATCGCATGGCAGACCCCTGTTTGGGTTGGATCTTATGCGGTTGGGAGGCCGCTGGCCAGAGAGAGGCGTGAGGAATCGCAGAAAACGGGGAGAGATTCCCCTCGTAAGGCGAGCGTTGTCGCACAACGGATTTCAACTGGCGGCCTATGGCTGTTAAACTCAGTATGGAGATTGCGGTCAAACGAGCATGCCTACGTCGGCGAGGCGCCGACGAAGGCATGGCACCCAGACGGAAGGCCCCGCGCGAGATTGATGACATTCGGCAGGCAAACGCCGGAAGCGTTGAGAGTTCGCCAAGAAATGAAGCTCTATTGCTCGATTTCCGCAGTTTGTTGCTTGCTCGCCGCTCCTGCCGTCGCGGGCGATGCCTCTCAATCTGAAGCAACGCCGCCTGCCGAAACGCAAGTCGAACGCGGCTATCGGCTGTTGACCGCCAAGGCCTATCTGCCGGCGGACTTCGATCAGGAAGTGTTCGACGAGCTCTGGAAATGCTGGGAAGAGCCGTTGCGCTCGCAGGCCGAACAGGCTTCGCCCGCAGAGCGCCGCAAACTGGCCTTTACACGCTATGGCCTGACCGAGGCGCCGGGGCGCGAAGGAGGCGTGGCGCTGCAGTACGTGGATGACGGCAAGGGCGGCTGGGTGATGAATTGCCTGGCCTGCCATGGCGGCAAGGTCGCCGGCCGCGTCGTGCCGGGACTGCCGAATTCGCTCTATGCTTTGGAAACGCTGACTGACGACGTCCGGCAGACGAAGCTCCGGCTGGGCAAGGAAATGGCCCACATGGACCTCGGCGGCGCCGCCATGCCGCTCGGCACGTCGATCGGCACGAGCAACGCCGTGATGTTCGGAGTGCTGCTGTTGAACTACCGCGACGCTGACTTGAACGTGCATCGCGATCGCTTGCCGCCCCAAACGCTGCACCACGATCACGATGCGCCGCCCTGGTGGAACGTCAAAAGAAAATCGTACCTGTACGCTGACGGCGGCATCGGCAAGAGCCACCGCGCGTTGATGCAGTTCTTGCTGTTGCCCAAAAACGGCCCTGACAAATTCCGTGAATGGGAGCAAGACTACGTCGATATCCTGGCCTGGATCGAATCGCTCGAGGCGCCCGAATATCCGTTCGCCGTCAATCAGGACCTGGCGGCGCGCGGCGAGAAGCTGTTCGTCGAGAGTTGCAGCCGCTGCCACGGGACTTACGGCAAGCACGGGACGTATCCGGAAAAGACCGTCCGGATTGACGAGATCGGCACCGACCCGGCTCGCTTCAAGGCCATTCAGCCGGGCTGGCGCGAGGCCTACAGCCGAAGCTGGTTCGGCCATTACGGCGAAAAGCCATTACACCCCGAACCCCAGGGCTACGTGGCGCCGCCGCTGGACGGCATCTGGGCCTCGGCGCCTTACTTTCATAATGGCTCCGTGCCGACCTTGTGGCACGTGTTGCACCCGGGCGAGCGGCCGAAGGTCTGGCAGCGCAGCGAAGACGGTTACGATCAAGCGAAGGTCGGGCTGGAGATCCAGCAATTCGACGAGCTGCCGGCTGCTGTTAAGGCCCGCGCCGAGAAGCGACGTTATTTCGACACCCGCAAGCTCGGCAAAAGCGCCGTCGGGCATACATTTCCTGATGAACTGAGCGAAGACCAGAAGCAAGCAGTGCTGGAGTATCTGAAGACTCTCTGACGTT
>DASZUP010000562.1:0-5037 GCA_035547635.1 Pirellulales bacterium | reverse complement strand
GACGTCGTGGCGAATATCGTTGCGTCGCAGGAATTCTACGACGACGCCGGAGACTCTAACGCCGGCTTCGTGACCAGGCTTTACGAAAAGTTTTTGAACCGCGAGCCCGACGCCGCGGGGCTCGACTTCTGGCTCCGGCTCATGGCTCCGCCGACGAATGCGTCTCGCGCGCAGGCAGCGATTCAATTCTACAACACCCCCGAGGAGCATGGCGTGCTGGTCGACTCCTTGTTCAGCGAGTACTTCAACGGCATCCATCCGCTGCCCGACAAGACGCCCTACGTGACCGATCTCAACAACGGCGATACCGAAACGGCGGTGGAGCTGAAAATCATCGACTCGCAGCAGTACCGAGACAATCCGCCGGCGCCTGCGGCCGGAACGGTCGGCAAGGCGTTGTACGACCACTAGGCGCGCAGGCCGTGAAAAAAACCGGGGCATCAGCCCCCGGCGCTGTCACCGTCATCGGACCGCTTCAACAACGACTCGTATCCCGTCTTCCACAGGATCATGGGCGTCACTTCGGGGGCGATGCGATCCGGCGGAACAGTTTCTTCGAGGTAGTAGATGATCTCGACCGACTTGACCTTTCGTTCAGGGTCGCCGCCCGAGTATTGCTCGTTCCAACGCTGCTTGAGCCAGTCGGCGCACTCGCGCAATGTCGGCGTGTACATCGGCTCCCAGAGGCTCATCAGATAGCGGCGCCAGCGCTCGTTGCGATAGGCGTTCAACACGCTGGCGGGCTTGGTCTCCGGCAGCGGCTTGCCCGGTTCCCACAGATTGACGATGCTGCCGTCGACCAGCACGCCCTTCATGGCGTACCAGCCATCGTTCATCATCGGTTGAGGCGCGAACATCCACCACCATTGCTCCAACCGCGTAATGCGGCCGGGAATGGTCCATCCTTTCGGCAACGGCGCCGCCTCGCGCACGGCAGGAAATCGTTCGTAAATGTTCCAGACCGCCGTGTAAACCAGCAACGCGCCGACCAGCGCACTGCCCGCCCAACTGAGCCGGAAGTCTGCCGGAGCGGGATGCTTGAACCAATGCCGGTCGAGCCAACCGCGAGTGCGCTGGATCGCCGGCCCTTCGACGATCCAGCGGAAGTTGAATTTGGAGCCAAGGCGGCTCAACGCGTCCCACGCTACGCCGGGCAGGAAGGGAAACCAGGCGGCGATCACCACCCATTCCAGAATGCCGAGCGCCAGGGTGACCGCCATCCCCAGGTGCAGCAGCCAGAAACAGACCACCACCGCCGCGCGCGGCCAGCGCGTCAGCAGCGGGCACAGCGCAAGGCACGGACCGACCAATTCCAGCCAATAAGTCATGAAGGTCAGCACTTGCAGCAAGCGGGGAAAACGAAGCAGCCAATGCCCGAAGGGGGTCGTGATGACGTCGAGGTTCAGGACGTAGTAGACGGCCGAATAATCGCGAGTCCAAATCGGGTCGTGCTTGGCAGTGGCGGTGAACCAGTACATTACCGCCACCTGCAACAACAGGGCCGCGCTGCCGACCGACAAGACCCGCATTCGGCCCGGCGGGCTGGCGTCGCGGCGCCGATCGACGCTGAACGCGGCGCCCAGCGGCAGGAAGATCGACCAGATCATGATGCAACGCAGCAAGGTGTCGCCGGCGTCGAGCACCAACGGGTTGCGTGCCTGCAACGAACAGAGCAGCACGGCGCTGGCAGCGGTGCATAGCCGGGTGCGATAGCCGGCGAGCATGCCGGCGGCGAAGAGTGCGGCCAGCAGGAACAAGCCGGCCTGGGCCCAGGCTTCGCCGCTGAGCATGTGCAGCGACCACTCGTAGCGGATTTCTCCGTCGTACCAGTCGCTGTGTTCCAGCGCGATGCGCGCCGCCCGCGGATAAAAGCCGCGGTCGGTGTAATGATCGGAAAGATCGACGGCGCGGGTCGCCAGATCGACCAGCAGCACCAGAGCGATGGCAATGCGGTAGGCGGCCAGCGAACGAAGATCGATGGCCAGCGGTTCGAGCAGCGCGCACAGCACCCGGCGCCCGCGAGAGGCGCTCTCCTGGCCCGCGTGCTCTTGCTGTTCCATGGCCCGAGTCCGTGCGTTGGTCATCCCCAACTATAGCCTAGCACACGGGAAACAGGCCGTTTTGCGGCGGCAGCCTTACAGCGAGCGAGCCATTGTCTCACGGCTGCGAGCCAACGTTCTACGAGCGAGACGCTGCCGCGACGAGCGGAATGCACGCGCCGCGAGGATATCGCTGCGGGCGTTCATTCTTCATCTTCGTGCTGGCGGTTTCGCCCTCGCCGCAGGGCCTTGCGCTCCGCCTTGGTCATGCGGCGCTGGCCCCCGTAAGAATCTGAATCGGCGTCGTCCGGCACAGGCTCTTTCGATTTGCGGTTCTGCCGGCCGCGCGGCGGTTCATCGTAGTCGTATTCATCCTCGGCTTCGGCGCGGCGAGAATTAGGTTTGGCGCCGGCGGCGACGGGAGGCGCGGTTTTGGCCGGCTGTTGTTTGGGAGCCGGCGGGTTGTTATGCGCCGGATCGATCTTCGTCTTGCGGAACCAGGACCGGCCGCTCGCCGCAGCGGCGGGAGCTTCGCTTTCGGCGGGAGGCTTTTTTTCCGCCTTGTCTGTCTTGGCTGCTTTGGTCGGCTTTTCCACCTTGGCCGGTTTCGGGGCCTTGGCCGGCCTCGGCGCAATCAAGCCTTGGGCGTCGAGAATCACGTAGCGAGCGTGGAGCGTCATCGACAGCAGCAAGAACAGGTTGCCGGCCATCTCGCATCCTTCTTTCAACATCACCTCGCGCGCTCCGGCCTCAGGCATCACGAAGCCGAGGCGAGCTGCAACGGCGGTAACGTAGCAGGCGGCGGTCAGCACCAGCGCCGTGGTCGAGCCGCGGCATTCGCGCATTTCCAGCAACAGCCGCGTGCCCACGGCGCCAAGCACCAAGGCGTAGGCGCCGACCCACCAGATCGAGCCGTCGCCCAAGCCGCGCTGCCCCGAAGCGTACGACATCAGTTCTTTGAAGCCTTCGTGCAGGCTGCCGGTCTCGTCCATGCTCATCACCAGCCAGCAACCAGCGCTCCATAGCCAGATGCGGTACCGACCGTGGTAATCGTCCGCTTTGTGGCGACGGATAGAATAAACGACCGCCGCCGCCAGGCTGGCCAGCAGCAGCGTGGAGGACGAAAACCAGACGGCCAGGCTCCCTTCGCCGGCGAGATCGAAAGCGGCAATCGTGCCGTCGGCGGTCTTGTGAGCCAGGTCGGGCATGTACGCGTAGAGCGTCTCGAGGCCGACGACGACAGTCACGCCGGCCAGAAACAACAGCGCAATGATTCCATAACGCTGAGGAACAAGATCGGTGATCCGTGGTTGCCGGTCGATCAAGGCCGCATCTCCGTAAGGGCGCACATGGGTTACCGAGCGACGTCGAGTTCTCGATCGCGGACGGGTCGTTTCTGTCGCAGTCGCAGAATCGATCGATCCGGCGCTGCCGATGACTTCCTCGGTCAAGACGCGACGGCGACGATCATCCAGTTGGCTGCTGCGTGGCAGTTGCATAAAGCGGGTCAGCGGGTCGTGCGGGACATGGCATGCCGGCGGATTTGTCGATCGGCGCGTGGGCCAACCCGGCGCTCGCAGCCAGGCAAAAAGGGGACATTCTACTTTTTCATGAAACCGAGCAAGGGCAGCTTGACGTGCCCCAAAAAAGTAGAATGTCCCCTTTTTCCACGCGCAACGCCGCCCGGGAACGCACGACCGTCGACTTCGGCATTGGGCCGCCCCGGCGCAGAACCTTCCGAAAGGAGGGGGCCGCGCCGGATGCAGGATGAAGCCGTGCTTTGTCCGTTCCCGATAGAACCGTCGCCGACCGCCTGGCGCGACGAGCAGTTCCTTCTTTTCGGAGTCGGCATTTTGACCACCCAAACTCCACCGCACGGCAGCAGGTCGCCTCGCCGCTACGGGCGCTGGAGAAACCAGGCAAACCACACAAGCAAACCGATATCGGGCCGTCATCCGGAAGGCAAACCCGGCAGGCAAACCACGTCGCCCACTCCGGCCAACGGGCAATCGCTATTCTGCCGCGCTCTCCCCGCTTTCCCTGCTCCGCGCTTCGAGTTCCGCGCCCTTGTTCCTTCCGCTCCTTCCTCTTGACCGATTTTCCATCTAGGACTACCCTTCCGACCTCTGCGGGATCCCCCGGTTGGTTTTTGTCTGTGAAGCATCTGCTAGCCGGCCTCTCCTGGAGATGAATGCCGACTTGATCGACTCCGCACCGCCAGCAGGATGCCAGCGTCACGTGCGGAGCTCGGACTTCCTTTCGAGAGACCCCACAAGTCAACCCAGCGGCACGTCCACGGATGGACAAGAAACGACAGATTGCCACGGTTGGCGCGCTCGTCGTCTTGGCTTGCCTCGTCCAAGCCTGGATGATCTGGCGCGCGGTCGCTCCGGCTCAAGACTCGCTACGATATCTGATCGTCGCCCAAGGCATGCAGCGCGACGGTCTGCTCGCCACGTTGGACGAGCAGTATGAACAACCGCTTTTCCCGGCGCTGGTCTGGCTCACGCATGCGGCGCTGACTAGAACGGGAATCATTTCGACCGCCAACTGGGCGATTTGCTTGCAGATCGCCGCGGCGGTTCCGTTGATCGTGGCGGCGGCGCCGGTCTACCTGCTGTTGCGCAGACTGCACGGCCCCCCAGCCGCGTTTGCCGGCGGCTGGCTGTTTTTGCTGTTTACGGAAGCAGCCAGACTGGGCGCCGACGGACTGAGCGACAGCACGCATCTTTGCCTGTGCTGCTGGGCGTTATGGGCGATGGTCGTTTATTTCACCGGCGGGCGCTTCGGCGCCGAGAAGCAAGAAACATCGCTGCCGGGCCGGCGCCGAGGCGCTCTCTGGCTGGCGTCTGCGGGCGCGTTGAGCGGTCTGGCGGTGCTGGCCCGCGCCGAGGCTTTGGCGCTGTCGGCGGCGTTTTTCGCCACGCTGGTAGTGGTGCAATTCAACCGCTCCTGGCGGCTGGCCTGGGCGGAAGCCGCGGCGGCCGCGCTGTCGTTC
>DASZUP010000561.1:0-2239 GCA_035547635.1 Pirellulales bacterium | reverse complement strand
TCCAAGGTAGTACGAATCGATCGACTGCCGCGTGTCGGAACGCGTCGGCCCGCCCAGCACCACGAACTTGGGCAGGTTATCGTTGAACGAACCGAGCCCGTAGTTGGCCCACGATCCGATGCTCGGCTGCGGCTCGTCCAGCCGATGGCGGCCGGTGTGAATCTGATTCTCGGCGGCGTGGTCATTGTCGGTCGTCCACATGTTGCGGACAAAGCACAGATCATCGACGCACCCGGCAAGCTGCGGCCACCAGTCCGTGATTTCGACGCCGGTCTCGCCGTACTGCTTCCAGCCGACCTGGATCGGATAGATCGTCGGATAGACGTCGCGAATGTTGATTTCCTCGGCCGCGACCGAACGAAATCGCTTCTTGTGCAGCGGCGAATGGATCGGATTCTCGAACGGGGTTTTGTCGAAGGTCATGCCCTGGTACTTGTTCAGGGCCGGCTTAGGATCGAATGTTTCGAGGTGGCTGTACCCGCCGGACAGAAAGACCCAGATCACAGATTTGGCGCGTGGCGCAAAGTGCGTCTCTACCGGCGGCGCGTGCGGCGTGGCTTCTGCGGCGCGGACGACGCCGTCCTCGGCCAGCATGGCGCCGAGGGCCAGGCCGGTGAAACCGAGACCGAAATCCGAGAGGAACGCGCGGCGCGGAAGACGCCTGCAGCACCCATCGCGGTCGTGGTTCTCTTCGGTCATGGCGCGCCTCCGGCGGTCAGCGGATGGAGAGGAAGTCGTTATGGTTGAGCAGTGCGCGGACCAGCCCCTCGCGGCGTCGGGCTGCATCTTGAGCGTTCACGCCGTTCGCCGGCGCTTTAAGAAACGCGGCACACGCCCGGGACTCCGCCGCGCTGGGCGCACGCGCAAGAATCTGCTCGAACGCGGCCATAATGAAGAGCTGTGGATCGGCTTGTTGTTCGGACGGCAGTTGTCGCCACAACGTTCCAGCCAATTGGCCGCTCATCTCGTGGACCAGGTCGCTGTTGGTCAGCGCCAGGGCCTGCTGCGGCACGACGCTGCGCGTACGGCGGTAACAATCGGCCGGTTCGGGAGCATCGAACAAGGCGCTGAGCGGGTTCTTGCCGTCAATCTCAGGTTGGCAACTATAATACAGCGTGCGGCGGAAAGTCGTTAGCGCCTCGCTGTTCTCGAGTTCCTGCCCGCCCATCGCAAAGTCGAGCTTGCCGGCCACGTAGAGCACGCTGTCTCGCACAGCCTCGGCTTCCATGCGCCCGGTATTCATTCGCCAAAGTAATTTGTTTTCCGGATCGCTCGCGTAGCGAGTCGCGTCTCCGATCGAAGAAACGCGCCGGTACGCCTGGCTGGTCGTCAGCAGGCGGTGGATGTGCTTCATGCTCCAGCCCGACTCCATGAATTCCACCGCCAGCCAATCGAGCAGTTCCGGGTGCGTAGGTCGGGCGCCGTTGCGTCCGAAATCGAAGACGCTCGAAACCAGCGGCGAGTGGAAGTGCCGCAGCCAGATATGATTGACGGCGACTCGAGCCGCAAGCGGGTTGTCGCGGCTCGTGATCCAGAGCGCCAAGGCGCGACGCCTGCCTGTACTGGTCGGCGGATACGTGGGGCCGACGCTTGGATAACTCGTCGCCAAGGCGGGGTCGGCGAGCGCCGCCTGGGCCTTTTGCAAAGCCTGGCGCGCGGCCGCCAGTTGCTGGGCTGCCGCGGCCATTTCCTTGGCGCGATTGGCATCGCTTGACGGCTTGGTTTCGGCGGCCGCCAGCGCTTGGTTGTACGTCAATACGTCCGCCTCAGCGTGCTTGACGGCAGCTTCGCGATGTCGCTGATTGGCGATGCGGGCGAGCGCATCGGAGTCGGCATTCAGCTTGACGCCCCATTTCGCCCGGTCCGCGGCGGCGCGGGCCTCAATGCCTGCCAATTCTGCGGCGGCCGCGGCGAGTTTGGCTTCAGCCGCGGCGAGGCGAAGTTCTTGCGCGGCGACGGCGCGCTGTGCCAGGCGGCGCTTTTCCGCAGCGGCGGTCGAGGCGCCGTCGCCAAAGGCGCTCGCGACGACCGACGTGGCGCCCGCCTGGCTGAATGGCGAGATCTCCCAGCCTTCGATCCCCGCAAGCTCTTGTTGCTCTGCGTATGCAGGCGGTTCGAAGGTGAACTGTGCGAGGCAATTGGCCTGACCGTCTGCGCTGCCGGGGCCTAATATCCTCACCGAGTCGATGACCGCGACGACGCCCGTGCGAGCATCGAAGGAGATGCCTTGCTTCGCATC
>DASZUP010000560.1:0-4459 GCA_035547635.1 Pirellulales bacterium | reverse complement strand
CACTCCAAACACCTATTATCCGCCGGCCTACCTGCGCGACGTTACGCACCGCACGCCGCTGTGCTACGACGAGTTGGCGGCGCTCGTCGCATCGGCGGGCGGCCGGGTCGTCCGCATCAACCGCGTCTATCACGACCCGATTCACCGCAAACTCATGCGCCGATATCTTTTCGGCTGGCTGTTCCGGATGATCGGCATCGACTTTGCGCGACAGATCGTACTGATCGCAGAGAAGCCGGCGGCGGGTTCTTCGCCTCAGACCACTTCGTAGCCGGCGCGCTGCTCGCGCTGCAGCATGGCGTTGGCCTCGTCGTCGCCGCGGAACTGTTCCGCCTGCGGATCCCACTTCAACGGCCGGCCGAGCCGCATGGAAATGTTGCCCAGGTGGCACGTCGTCGCGCTGCGGTGCTGGCTCTCCACGTCGGAAACCGGCTGGCGGCGCTCGGCGATGCAGTCGAAGAAGTTGCCCATGTGGTTGACGATGGCATCCAGCTTGCCGACCCGTTCGGGACGATCCAGGTTGTCGAAGTCGTAGACCTGAAATTCCTTGCGCGGCAGCGGATTCGAGGCCAGGTCTTCCACCGGTTTGCCGGTCAGATTGCCGCGGCTGACGAAGATGCGCCCCTTGTCGCCGGTAAACAGAATGCCGTTGCGGCCGGTGTCTTTGACCGTCATCACCACGCCGTTGGCATAGCGATAGGTCGCTTCGTAATCGATCGGCACGTTATAGCCGTTCGTGACGTCGGGGAGCCGGGCCTTGCCATCGACTTCCACCGGCAGCGAGTCGATGGCCCACTGGGCAATATCCAGGTGGTGGGCGCCCCAGTCGGTCATCTTGCCGCCCGAGTATTCATACCACCAGCGGAACGTGTAATGGCAGCGTTCCGGGATGTACGGTACGTCGGGCGTTTGTCCTTGCCACAGCTCCCAGTTCAGGTTCGACGGAACCGGCCGCGTCGGGAACGGTCCGCCGGTCGGGTGTTTGTCGAGCGCGATGTCGACTCGCTCGAGCTTACCCAACCGGCCTTGCCGCACCATCTCGACGGCCAGGCGAAAGCGATGGTCGCTGCGCTGCCATGAGCCGACTTGAATGACGCGGCCGGTTTCCTTGGCGACTTTGCGCAGCAGTTTGCCTTCATCGACGGTCAGCGTGAGCGGCTTTTCGACGTAGACGTCTTTACCGGCCCGGCAGGCGTCGATTGCCATCTTCGTGTGCCAATGGTCGGGCGTACCGATGGTCACCACGTCGACCCGCTTGTCGTTGAGCAGATCGCGATAGTCTTCGTACGGCTTCGGCGTGCTGCCAAAGCTGGCCTGAGCCTGGTCGCGAACATGGCTATCGACGTCGCAGACCGCGACGACCTGGCCGTGCTGCTGAGCCTTGAGCGTGATCACGCTCCCCTGGTATCGCAGGCCAATCGCGCCGATGCCCAAGCGCGCATTCGGCGAGCGAGGCTGAGAATCGGCCGCCTTAACCTGCGGGGCGACGTGCGGCGAGAGGAGTGCGCCGGCCGCCACCGCGCCCATTGAGGTCTTGATAAATTCCCGGCGGCTTGCGGACGAACGGCTCATAAGTTTGGCTTCCTCAATACGGCGAATTCAAGGTAGCGGAATTCGTGAGAATTCCGTCGTCAAAACGGCCTGCACCGCCCCAGGTCGGCTGGCCTGTTGCCCTCGGCTAGAAAAAGCATAACCTAAATCCAGCCCCTCGCCGAGCGCCGAAGGCTCGACGGGGCTTCCCTGTCGGCGAGGTACACGGTGGGAATTCGTGAGAAAGGGAAGAAGAGTGGCTTCGATGGTCCGCAGTACCCTCGCAGATCGCCCCTCATGTACCGTTTCGTCAAGCGCAATCTAAGAGGCAGGGTGGCTGGCGGCAGAGCCTAGGCGATGCCCCACTTCACTGGAAAGAGATAGAGGCGTAGATGCCATTCGTTATAGATCACGCGACTCGGTGAATGCGTTCCCTTCGCTCTCAAAGCCATTCATTTCGCATTCTCAAGGAAATGCCGCCATGACTCGATCTGCCGCCTTCGCCGTGTTCCTCATGCTTGCCTCCTGCCTCGCTTCCCAAAACGTCCGCTCGGCCGAGCCCGCCTCGCCCGCGAAGCAGGCGCCTCCGTTGGAATGGGTCCGCGTCAGCGACGACAACTCGCACTTCGTCGTCGGCGACTCGGACGAGCGAATCGTGTTCTGGGGAGTCAACTACGATCACGACGGCGAAGGTCGGTTGCTGGAGGACTATTGGAACGAACAGTGGGAAACCGTTGTCGAGGACTTTCGCGAAATCAAGGCCCTCGGCGCCAATGTCGTCCGGGTTCACTTGCAACTGGCAAAGTTCATGGAGACCGCCGAGCAACCGAACCAGGCAAGCCTGGACCGCTTGCAAAAGCTGGTCGAGCTTGCGGAAGTAACGCGCCTTTACCTCGATCTCACCGGGCTTGGTTGTTACCACAAGCAGGACGTGCCCGACTGGTACGACGCGCTGCCGGAAGCCGAGCGTTGGGACGTTCAGGAGCGATTCTGGCAGGCGATCGCCAAAACCTGCCGGCGCAGCCCGGCGATCTTCTGCTACGACTTGATGAACGAGCCGATCCTGGCGGGCAAGAACAAAGAGACGGACTGGCTCGCCGGCGAGTTGGAGGGCAAGCACTTCGTGCAGCGCATCTGCCTCGACCTGGCCGGCCGCACGCGAGAAGAAGTGGCGAAGGCCTGGGTCAAAAAGCTTACTGCCGCCATACGTCAGATTGACAAACGCCATCTGATTACCGTTGGCGTGATCCCCTGGGCCCAGGTATTCAAGGGAGCGAAGCCGCTCTTCTATGCGCCCGACGTGGGCGAACCGCTCGACTTTGTCAGCGCCCACTTCTACCCGCGCAAGGGCAAGCTCGAAGACGACCTGGCCGCCCTATCGGCTTATAACGTCGGCAAGCCGCTGGTCATTGAAGAAATCTTTCCCTTGAAGTGCAGCCTGGAAGAAGCCGAGGCCTTCATCGACGCCTCCCAGCGGCACGCCGACGGCTGGATCAGCTTCTACTGGGGCAAGACCATCGACGAGCATAAGCAGGCTGGCACGCTGCAAGGCGCGATTCTTGCCGAGTGGCTGAGCTGGTTTCGAGATCACTCGCCGAAGCGTTGAACGGAATCCAGGCGAGCCGGAGGCGTCGAAGCGCCGCGCGTTACGCATCGATCTTTTGCGCTGGCGCGGCGACGCTGTTTGGTTGGCCAACATCACCAGGGGACTGACGTCCCCCCGCTCGCCATGAGCGAGCGGAACGGGCCCATGTCGGCTTTCGCTCCCGCGAAAGCACGCTCTTTTGCCTTACTCGCAGCTCGGCTGCTGGCGCTGCAGCCGACCGAGCAGGCATGCCTCGCATGCCACAACGGCGGTACAAAGGCAGCCGCTCGACGCGTCCTGCGTGACAGCTCGGCGGGTTGCCCAACCGCAGGCGACCGGGTAACCTCGCCACAAGATGTACTCGCCTTAGAGCTTTCGCCTTGGAGCAACGCTATGACTTTCCCCTGCCGATTTGCGGCTGTTTTCTTCTTGTTCGCGCTGTTCGCGCCGAACGTCCCCTTGCATGCCGACGAAAGTGCCGACAGCGACTCGCTGCCTGAAAAAGGCCTGGCGTTATTCGACGGCAAGAGTCTCGCCGGATGGGAGCACATCGGCCCTGGGCGATTCGTGGCGCAGGACGGCCTGCTGAAGACCGAAGGCGGCATGGGGCTGCTCTGGTACAAAGGGCGGAAATTCGGCGACTGCCTGTTGCGGGTGGTCTACAAAACGACGCGGCAGCAAGATAACTCGGGCGTTTACGTTCGCATCGCCGAATCGCCCAAAGATCCCTGGTACGCAGTGCATCATGGCTACGAGGTGCAGATCGCCGACGCCAAGGGCGGCTCGCCTTATCGCGTCAGCGGCGCCGTCTACACGTTTGCCAAGGCCATGGCCAAACCGACCAGGCCGGCCGGCGAATGGAACGAGCTGGAGATCACGCTCCACGGCGATCGCATTTCGACATCCTTGAACGGCGTGCGCGTAGCCGACTTCAACCCTGCCGACCCGGCGCCCGAACAATCGCCCCGCGGCGGCATGGGCGACCCCGAACCGGACCCGCGACCGAACTCAGGCTACATCGGCCTGCAGAACCACGACGACAACTGTGTGGTTTACTTCAAGGAAGTCTCCGTGCGGCCGTTGCCGGAAAAGTAACGGCTTGCTTAAAGCATTGAGCGTCAAGAGACGCACGCTGCGAGCAGAAGTTTGGCGAGTTCCACGCGGTGTCGCGAATTCGCGAAATTCGATCTTGTTTGCCCCCAGCTTTAGCTGGGGGAGCTTCGCCACTTGCCACCCTTGTCTTTTGTCCCCGGCTTTAGCCGGCTCTAAGATGGCGCTAAAAGGCCAGGCCGGTTACAGCGTTGAGTGCCGCTTAGCCTTGCTTCCCCAGGGTCCACCAAGTAT
>DASZUP010000559.1:0-11363 GCA_035547635.1 Pirellulales bacterium | reverse complement strand
GTGCCTGCCGCACTCTGAGGAAACCCTATTCGTTATGAGCACCGTCAACCGGCCCTGGTATCGCGAGCTGAATCGTTATCACTGGTTTGTCTTCGTCGTCGCAGCGTTGGGCTGGCTGTTCGACACGATGGACCAGCAGTTGTTCAACCTGGCGAGACTGCCGGCGTGCACTGAACTGCTGGATACCACGGCTTCGGATCCGCGCGTCGGAGAGTACGGCGGTTATGCGACCTCGATCTTCCTGATCGGCTGGGCCACCGGCGGCATTGTGTTCGGCATTCTGGGCGACCGGGTCGGACGCGCCAAGACCATGCTCTGGACCATCTTGATCTACTCGCTGTTCACCGGTCTGAGCGCGATGTCAACAACGATTTGGGATTTCGCCCTGTACCGCTTTTTGACGGGCCTGGGCGTCGGCGGAGAGTTCGCCGTCGGCGTTTCGCTGGTCGCGGAAGTCATGCCGGACCGCGCGCGGCCGTTTGCTCTCGGTCTGCTGCAAGCCCTGTCGGCCATCGGCAATCTCAGCGCGGCGTTCATCAGCATGTTTCTCGGCGAGTTGGAGAGAACGGGCGCCGTCGGCTCCTCATGGCGCTGGATGTTCGTCGTCGGCACTCTGCCTGCGCTCTTGGCCGTGCTGATTCGTCGGAAGCTGAAAGAACCGGAACGCTGGCAGGCCAACGCCGCCGAAGGCGAGGTCGCCAAACGACTCGGTTCTTACTCGGAGCTGTTCGGAGATCCGCGCTGGCGCAAGAATGCCATCGTCGGCTTGATGTTGGCGTTCTCCGGCGTCGTCGGGCTGTGGGGCATCGGTTTTTTCAGCATCGACCTCAACCGGCTGGTCTTCCGCAGGTCGATTGAGAGCGAAGCCCGCCAGAATGGCGAAGCCGTCAAGGACCAGGCGTTCGTCCAGAGCGTGTTCGCCTCGCCCGCCGCGCTGGACAAGGCCAAGGACAAGATTCAGCCTGCCAACTTGCTGAGCCTGAAGGCGGAAGACAAGGATGCCGAGCAGTTGTATGGCGCCGCATTGGCGTTGAGCGACAAAGGCCAAACCGTCTCGAAGGAATCCGCGCTGGACCTGCTGGACGAAGGCGTCTCGGAACGGAGTTGGAAGCCGCAGACCGCCGAACAGCGTCAGCGTCGCGAGGAGTATCTCAATGCCGACGTCACCGCCGCCGGGCCGGTCGAGGATGAAGTGGAGCGGATCGCTGAACGCACCAAGACGATCGGCGGGTATCTGAGCAAGTGGGCTTCGATCACCTCGGTGATGATCAACATCGGCGCTTTCCTGGGCATTTACGCCTTCAGCCTGGTGACGCACGTGATTGGGCGCAAGCCCGCATTCGCCATCTCGTTTGTCCTGGCTCTGCTCAGTACGGCCCTGGTGTTTTCGAAGATGCAGACCACCACGGACGTGATGTGGATGATTCCCTTGATGGGCTTCTGCCAGCTCTCGTTGTTCGGCGGCTATGCGATCTACTTTCCGGAACTGTTCCCCACGCACCTGCGCAGCACGGGCACCTCGTTCTGTTACAACGTCGGACGGTTCGTGGCGGCCATCGGCCCCACGGCCCTGGGACTGCTGACCAGCCACGTTTTTGCCGACAAACCAGAGCCCATGCGCTATGCCGGCGTGACGATGTGTTCTGTGTTCCTGGTCGGGCTGTTGGCCTTGCCGTTCGCCCCGGAAACCCGCGGCCAACCGCTGCCGGAATAGAGACGACGATACTAAAGGAACGCGTAGCGGAATTCGTGAGAATTCCGTGGCGCCTCGAACGGCCCTCCAAACGCCCTTGCAGTTTTAGCCGACTGGGTGAACCTCGGAATCTTCACAGATTCCGCTACGATGGGCGCCCAATTCCGCCCTTCCGAAAACCCCGTCGCATCAGCGGCCGTGGCGTACAAGCGCCAGATCCACGTGCACGCGGCGGGGCCCGAAGGCGACCAGTCGGGCCGGCAGATCGCGGAACCACGGCAGGCTGCTGATCAGGCGAATCGGCAGAGGCAGTTCGAACGGCTTCGCGTCTTCGAGGGCATTGCTCACGATCTGCCGCTGCATGAACCGCTGAAACGCCTGGATGATGCGCGTCGGCCGTTCGCGCCGCTGCTGCACCGCGGCCAGTTCATCCAGCGTCGGCTGCCCGCGCCGGAGCGGTTCCGTGAGGAGATTGGCCGTTTCGATCGCGTCCTGAACGGCATAGTTGATGCCCACGCCGCCAATCGGCGACATCACGTGGGCCGCGTCGCCGATCAACAGCAGCCCAGGCCGATACCAGCGATCCACCAGCCCCGACTCGACCGATAGGACTGAGACTTGCTTCCAGTCCTGCAGTTCATCGACCCGGTCCGCCACCCACGGGACCATGCCGGCCAGACTCTGTTGAAGCTGCTCGATGCCTTCGGCGCGAAGTTGCGAATAGCCTCCCTTGACGATCACGTAACCGACCTGCCATTCGTCCTGGCGATTGAGCATGACGACGAAATGACCATTGCCGATATAAAAGTCGCCTTCATCGGCCGCGTCGTTCGGGCGCCGGGAGAGCCGGAACCAGATCACATCCATTGGCGGCGACGTCTTATTGCATTCAAATCCCGCCAGGCTGCGGAGCTTGGAAAACCGGCCGTCGCAACCGATCACCAACGGCGCCCGCACTTCGTGCCAGCCGTTATCCTCGCCCCGGTATCGTACGCCGACGATCCGGTCTCCTGCTTCGACCAGCCGCTGCACGTTGGCGCCCAGAGTCAGACAGAAACCGGAATACTGCTTCGCCGCGGACGCCAAATAGTCCAACAGATGGACCTGCGGCAACATCATGATGTACGGAAACTTCGTCTTCAGTCTGTGGAAGTCGACCAGCGTCCGCGAGCCGGCGGCCGTGTGAATCCGCAACGAGCGCAATTTGCCGTGCGGAAACTGATGCAGTCCTTCGGCCAGACCGATCTGATCGAGCGCATCCAGGGTGGAAGGGTGGATCGTATCGCCGCGGAAGTCGCGATCAAAATCTTTGTGGCTCTCCAGCAGCGAGACTTTCAGGCCGTTGCGAGCCAACAGCAGCGAGAGCATGACGCCGGCCGGACCGCCCCCCGCCACGCAACAGTCGACTTCCACAACGTCGCGAATCGCTTCGTCGGCTGCTTCGGCGCCCGAGTGGATAGGTCCCGACTCGCTCATGACAGGCCCAGCGCCTCCGAAAGAAAAGAACGGCGGCAGTATCTGCAGAACCGGCCGAGATTGCCGGCCGCAGGTCCGGCTGCGCTTACGCAGCCTCTCTCCATTGAAAGACGGCTCGATGCAAGGAAGCTACTCTTCCTCGGTTCGTAGCGGCCCTTCGTCGAACGCCGGACGGCTCACGTCGCGTTTGCTTCCGCGCGCGGTGAGATTGTCCTTTGACTCCTCTTCCGGACCAACGTCCAGCACCTGGGCGAACGCCGAAAACTCCGAAACGACTCCGGCGCCAAGATCGGTCTGGATCATAATCTTATAAGAGAATTTGCCGGGCGTGTCGCCGGCGGTATAGATGATCGGCACCAGGTGGACGGGCTTGACGTCCTGCGACGGCTCTCCGAACTGGAAGCAATCGTCATCGCAGCTCATGCCCGTGATCCTGAACGGCCGCTTGCCTTGCACCACCACCTGCTTTTTCACCTTTTGGCCGGGCTTGAGTGCCGCCAGGAACAGCGACGCCGGGTTGACGGTCAATTCGGAGACCACTCGGGCCTCGACCGACACCGGAAACTCGGGCGTTTGCCGGTCGTTCGTGCCGATGATCAACTGCTCTTTCACGTAGCCGGGCGGCGTTTCCGGCCGCACGAATACCGATAGATCGTACGTCACCCGGCTCCTCGTCCGCGAGGTCTCGACGGCCTCGGCTTCGACATATCGGCTGCCGCTCTTGATCGAGGTAATCGCCCAGTCGGCTCCGCCGTCGTGCGAGATCGACAACCGCTTGGACGAGGCGACGCCCGCGTCGATCGTGCCGAATTCGGCTCCGCCGGGCTCCAGCGTCAGATCGGTGCGGATGTAACCGGACACCTGCAACTGCACTTCCGCATCGAACGGCTGGTCGAACGTGACGGTCACCGTGGCGTTCTTTTGCCCGTAGAATGAGCGGGTATTGAAGGTCGCCAGAATGGCGCCTTCTTCGTAGGTCTTGAGCAGGTCGCCGTCGATGGTCGGAGAAGTGCAGCCGCAACTGGACCGCACGCTGGCGATGTGTACGTCTTCTTTGTAGATATTCTTCAGCTTGAAACGGAATTCCGCCTTGGCGCCGCGAGCGACCGTCCCGAAATCATGCCGAGTTTCCTCGAACATCTTCCGGGCCCATTCTTTTGCCGAGGCCGACGAAGCGGCTGCCGGCAAAACCAGCATCGTGCAAACAAGGATGCGAAACACGTGTCACTCACCTCTCAGAAGAGCCTGCGGCCATCGTGACCGGCCCCATCAGCGCGCGAAATCTGGGATTCGGCGTCGTCGCAGGCTAGCTCTCACAGCGTGCCGATCGAGGCTCGCTCTCGATACGAATCTCAAACCGCGGAAAGTTACGCCGCCTGCCCCCAGGTGTCAACTTCGTTCCAGGCGTTAGTTTTGTTAGGCGCCTTTGGTTACCTCAAGATTTTCGGCCCCCCGCGAGATAAACTGGAACTTGGTTTTCAGACGCGGGGAAACTGGCGAAGTCAGGGAAACACGCTAAAGTATGAGGCGTCGTTGCGCCTTTTCCAGACTCGCTGTTTTACGCTACGATACTTCTGTGGACGGGGGAGGTGGATGGATCCTTTCAGTACCCTTGGGAGTCGCACATGAATCGCCTCGGACTGCAATCCGGAATGCCTGCCGCCTGCCAGCCCAGGCCCTGGCTGATGGCGGGGCTGCTGATGCTGGCAGCATGCGGTTGCGCGGAAAAGTCGAGTCGTAACGCGGCGTTGGCGGCCGAACGCTCGGGCGCCGCCAAGGACGCGGATGCGTCCGCCGCCGAACAACCGCCCGCCGTGCGCGATCCATTTGCCCGCGACGAGGCGCCGTCGGCCCGGCCAGGCAAAGACGAACTGGCGCAGGCCCCTGGACGAGATGCGGAGCCCGCCGCCGAGAAGCGCAAGCGAGGCCCGCAGAGCGATGCCGAGGAGGAAGCCGACGAACCGGACGACAAGTTTCCTTATAACAACCGGATTCCAGCGCCGGAGCTGGCCGGAGGCGTCGATTGGATCAACACCGGCGGCCCGCTGCACCTGGCTGATCTGAAGGGCAAGTTCGTCCTGCTCGACTTCTGGACCTACTGCTGCATCAACTGCATGCACATCCTGCCTGAACTGAAGAAGCTGGAGCATGCTTATCCGAACCAACTCGTCGTGGTCGGCGTTCACTCGGCCAAGTTCGACGGCGAGCAGGATTCGCAGAACATCGCCGACGCCGTGCAGCGCTACGATATCGAGCACCCGGTGATCAACGACGCCAACCATGCCATCTGGAACCGTTTCGGCATCAGCAGTTGGCCGACCGTACTGCTGATCGATCCCGAGGGGAACCTGGTGTGGGGCAAGAGCGGCGAAGTCGAGTTCCCTCTGCTCGACGCGGTCATCAAGCTCGGGTTGCCGTACTACCGCGAAAAAGGCGCGCTGGATGAAACGCCTCTGCGGTTCGATCTGGAAGCCTACAAGGCGCCGCAGACGGCGCTGCGGTTTCCGGGCAAGGTGCTGGCCGACGAGGCGGGCGGCCGACTGTTCATCGCCGACAGTAATCACCATCGCATCGTGATCAGCAAGCTCGACGGGACGTTGCTGGAAACGATCGGCTCGGGCGAGCTCGGCGCTGAAGACGGCGACTTCGCCTCGGCTTCATTCAAATATCCGCAAGGCATGGTCTTGCGAGATCAAACCCTGTATGTGGCCGACACGGAAAACCATCTGCTTCGCAAGATCGACCTGCAAGCGAAAAAGGTCGTTACCATCGCAGGCGTCGGACGACAAGGCCGCATGGCCTGGCCGGGGCTCGACGCGACGCAGCAAGACGACGACGGGAAATTCAAAACGCCGGAGCGCTACGTTGGACCGCCCTTGAAGACCGCCATCAATAGTCCTTGGGATCTTTGGATTCACGACGAAGACCTGTACATCGCCATGGCCGGTCCGCATCAGATCTGGAAGATGCCGCTCGACGAGTCGGAGATCGGCCCTTACGCGGGCAACGGCCGCGAGGACATCGTCGACGGCCCTCTCCTGCCGAAGCAACCTTATGAAGAAGGCTACGCTTCCTTCGCCCAGCCCAGCGGGCTGACATCCGACGGAGAACAATTGTTCGTGGCCGACAGCGAAGGAAGTTCGATCCGCGCCGTGCCGTTCGATCCCGCGGGCAAAGTGACGACCGTCGTCGGCACGTCGCACCTGCCCCACGGTCGGCTGTTCCACTTCGGCGACGCAGACGGACAAGGCCGCGACGTGCTGCTGCAGCATGCCTTGGGCGTGGCTTTCTACCGCGGCCGGATTTATGTGGCCGACACCTACAACAACAAGGTGAAAGTCGTCGATCCGGAACAGGCGACCTGCAAGACCCTTGCCGGCACAGGCAAGCCGGGCGCGGGCGATGAACCAGCCGAGTTTGATGAACCGGCGGGCATCACCGCCGCCGCCGGCAAACTGTACGTGGCCGACACCAACAACCATCTGATTCGCGTGATCGATCTCGACCACGACAATCGCGTCAGCACGCTCGCACTGGCGGACCTTAATCCGCCGGCTCCGCCGAAACCCGAACCGCTCAAGCCAGGCAAGGACGCCAAACACATCGCACTCCGCGAGAGCGAGCTCAAGCCGCAAAACGGCGCCGTCCGGCTTTCCGTCAAGCTGCAACTGCCGGAAGGCTACAAGATCAATCCGCTGGCGCCGATGAGCTACCAACTCAGCGCCGCCGACGCCAAGGGGCCGGTCGACCGCAAAGCCTTCGGCCAACCCGTGCGGCTGAAGAAGCCCGCAGCGGAGTTCGAAGTCGACGTGCCGCTGACTGCCGAGACGGGCGAGGAGGAATTGAAATTCCTGCTCAATTACTACTACTGCCAGGAGGGCGGCGAAGGGCTGTGCAAAGTCGGCTCGGCGGTTTGGACCGTGCCGATCACGCTCAGCGATCAGGCCGAGAACTCGAGCGTGCCGCTGCAACTCAAGGTTGAGTGATCGTTGGACGCTGAATTCGAAGTCGAGCAACTCTCTCCGCTAGAAGCCCGCTTCGAGCAGATGCGGCGCGGTCTGGGAATGGCCCTGGCGCCGCTGGTCTTCGCCGGCATCTGGCGGCTGCCGTTGGAAAGTCTCTCGCCCGAGGCGCATCGGCTGGCCGCCGTGATGGCGGCGGTGGTCGTGCTCTGGATCACCGAAGCCGTCCCCATGCCGGTCACGGCCTTGCTCGGCGCGTCGCTCTGCGTGGTGCTGCGCGTGGCGCCGGTGAAAGAGGTCTTCGCGCCGTTCGCCGACCCGATCATGTTCTTGTTCATCGGGTCGTTCATCCTGGCGCGGGCCATCTTTCTGCACCAGCTCGACAAGCGCCTCGCCTTCGGCGTGCTGTCGCTGCGCTGGGTCGGCGCGTACCCCAGCCGCATTCTGTTCGCCTACGGCGCCGTGACGGCGTTCATGTCGGGCTGGATCTCGAACACGGCCACCACGGCCATGATGTTCGCCATCGGCATGTCGCTGCTGGGCTTCCTGTTCGAGCAACAGCGTAACAGCGGCACGGCCATTCATCGCCGCTATGCCACCGGGTTGATGCTGATGACTTCCTTCGCCGCCTCCATCGGCGGGCTGGCCACGCCCATCGGCACGCCGCCGAACCTGATTGGCCTGGGCTTCATCCGCGAGTCGCTCGGCCGCGAGATCCCGTTCGTCACGTTTGCGATGATCGGCGCTCCGGTCGTCGCGCTGATGTTCGTATTCCTGTACGCGTACCTCAACTTCTTTTGCAGCGCCGGCGTGCGGGAGATAGCCGGCAGCCACGAGATGCTCGAGCGGCAGCGTAGCCGGCTGGGTCCCTGGACCACAGGTCAGCGCTCAACGCTGGCCGCCTTTCTGCTGACCGTCTCGCTGTGGGTCGTGCCGGGGTTGATTGCTCTCACCGCCGGCGTGCAGAGCGACCTCTATAAGGCCGTCAATGGCAGCATGCCGGAAGCCGTGGCGGCATTGTTGGGCGCGGCGCTGCTGTTCGTGCTGCCCGGCGATCAATCGGGCAGGGCCATCACCTGGCATGAGGCGGCCAAGATCGATTGGGGCATCGTACTGTTGTATGGCGGCGGCTTTGCCCTCGGCGTGCTTTCCAATCAGACCGGGCTGGCCGAAGCGATCGGCGTGGGGCTTGCCTCGCTGCTGCCGTTGGCCGAGAGCGGGCTGTTGCTGCTGATTGCCGCCACGCTGGTGGCGACCATGATTTCCGAGGCCACCAGCAACACGGCTTCGGCCACGATTGTCGTACCGGTGGCCATCTCCATTGCCCGGGCCGCCGGCGCCGACCCGTTGGAATCGGCGTTGGGGGCCACCTTCGGCGCCAGCCTGGGGTTCATGCTGCCGGTTTCCACTCCTTGCAACGCGATCGTGTTCGGTTCCGGCTACGTTCCGCTGACGCGGATGATCCGCTACGGCATTCTGCTGGATATTGTCGGCGTCGGCGTGATCGTCACGCTCGTCCGCCTGCTCACGCCCATGTTGCGGGCGAACCTCGGCTAACGCGCCGCTCCCCGCCAAGGAAGAGGCGATTAAAAAAGCGAGTCCTGGAAGCTCGAAATCTACGGCCGAGGCCGGAGCGGAGCCGCACGACGCCTTTCGCAGCACGCACGACGGCGGTCGAGCACAACGCGTTTCGCCCAGCGCGAGGGGGGCGCTCAATTCTTGATGCTCAAGCGGGAACAAGACGCCGGCGAAGCGCTGCGCCGATTTCCAAGAAGCACTTGAAGTTGAGCGGAAACTCCAACAGCACGTGCGTGAGGCTGAGCAGGAAGAGCCACCGCAGGCCAAGGTCATAGCTCGCCGCGTAGAGCGCCATGGAAGCAACCCAGGCCACGGCGATGACCGCCAGGCGAGCAGGGGGCGCGGCGTGCCAGCCAATGATCGAGGTCTTGGAGAACCAGTTCAGATAGTGGTACGTGTACGCAAACGCAAGAAAGCGAACCAGCCGCAGGACGACTCCGCTGGTAAACACGTTCGCGCCGATCAGCGACTCCGTCGGCTGCAGCAAAAGATCGTTCAGGCTGTTCAGGGAAAGCTCCTGGAAGCCGCGCCAAAAAACCGCCGGCGCCGCGGTTCGCGGAGCGCCGGACAGGTTCGGCAGCCAGATGGCGATCGCGCCGCAGGCCAAGAAGACCGCGAACGACAGAAAGCCGGCCATGCTATTGCGTTTCAACGCGCCGGCGAGAATGAAGGCGCCCGTGAAAACGAAGACGTGGATCAGCGTGGGCAGGTAGACGCCAAACAGCTTGTAATAGAGTCCAGCCGTATACGTTGCGTCGCCGACGTGGAACAGAAATGCACAGCTGCCCAAGACGCCGAGCCCAAACACGCGCAACCAGGTTTGCCGCGTCACGACGAATACCAGCGCCGATCCGAATGCGAAGAACATGACGTCCATATAGTGAGCGTGGAGGACTTGATACAGACTGGACTCGCCGAAGGAGATGCCGTCGAGCCGCCGGATGCCCTTTTCCCCCAAAACGCTGTCGTTTCCGAGCGTGGCTAGCAGGCCGCAAACGGCCAGCGGCGCCCAGTCGGCCTTGCGCGGCGTGAAGAATTGTCGATCGTGCAGCCAGGAGATTTCGGTCAAGTAATGCAGCGGGCCCAGGATGGCGTACGAGATCAGAAACAATTCAAACGGGACGACGGCGGCGACGACAAGCGCCAGAACCATCAGGCCGATATTGACGTACTCAACCGAGTTCGACCGTGCGTCGGACCCGCCGCCCGGCCTTGCCGCACCGACATCGGCGGCAGCACGATCTTTTCTGTTCGTCTTCTTTCGCATGACCGCCGGCGCGTGAATCTGCAGGCCAGGAGACGCTTCTCCGCACTCTCCAGTATAGGACAACATCGGCCTGAAGAAGGACGACCGTCAAATCGCGGCAAATCGACGAAAACGACGTCCAACAAGCGATTCCCGAGCCGCGTCTCTGCTTCGGAATCGCGTTTGAGTGGTTGCGAATTGCTTGCAGCCTGCTGCAATAGGCTGCCCCGGTTTTCGACCTTCGGTCCTCAGCCTGGGCGCCGTTTCCTGCGCATGGACCATCGCCTCTCACAGGCAGGCCGGCGCGGCGAACTTGCTCCGTACCGGTCAGGTCTGCTTGTTATGCGTACAGCCGGACTCCAGAATAGAAGCAAAAGCCTGGGACTTTGGAGGTCGGCGGACCGTGCCCGCTGGATCGACACGATGGCCATGCGGCCGAGCAAGGAGCCATTTCCATGATGAACGGCCTGATTCTGGCGGCGGGCCTGCTGGCCTGCGCGGTCCAGTCCCGCGCATTCGCTCAGGAAGATCGGAAGACGATCACCCTTGAGGTCTATCTGCCGCATACCGCCCGGCTGTTTATCCAAGGGCAACCGATGAGTTCGCAGGGGCCGAAGCGCGTCTTCGTATCGCCGCCGCTGCCGCCGGGCAAGTATGCCTATCACATCGAGGCGATCGTTCCCGGCCCCCACGGCCCCCAGACCGTTGGCCGCCGGCTCGACGTTCGGCCGGGCGACTTTGAATCGATTGACCTGCGGGCGCCAGGCGAACGTCCAATCGCCGATGTCGAATATGAACCTACGCCGCAAGTCGTGGTAGATGCATTACTGCGGCTGGCCAAGGCGAACAGCAGCGACGTGGTCTGGGATCTTGGCTGCGGCGACGGACGCATCGCGGTTACCGCGGCTAAGCAGTACGGCTGCAAGGCGCACGGTTTCGAGATTGATCCCCGGTACGTCAAAGCTTCTCGCGCCAACGCGTGCAAGTACGGCGTCAAGCGGCTGGTCACGATTGAACAGCGCGATATTTTCACGCTTGACCTGAGCGAGGGGCCAAGCATCGTCACGCTCTATCTGCTGCCGCGTCTCAACGCCCGATTGTTGCCCCAACTTCGCAAGCTGCCGCCAGGCGCGCGCGTCGTCTCGGTCGCGCACCGGATGGGTGATATCAAGCCGGACGAGCAGACTGTGGTTGATACCGGGTTGGGCAGATTTGACGTCTATCTGTGGAAGGCGGAGACGCTCCGCGGCGGCTCACTGAAACGCGATTAGAAAACGCTCATGCTGAACGCCGGCATCGTCTCCCGGCTCGGCGCTCTGAGGAGAGCCTGCAACGCGCAAGTCGCGGCGCGGGCAACGGGAAACATGCAGTCCAGGCTCCACGCGGGCTACGGCCCTTCGCCCGCCCG
>DASZUP010000558.1:0-3862 GCA_035547635.1 Pirellulales bacterium | reverse complement strand
GAGATGGCCTTGTAGCCCAGATCCAGACAGAGGCGATTGTCGCCCGGCTTGCTGATCACGCGCGTCAGCAACAGCGCGGCAGGCAGGAACTCCAGGTCCGGAAACTTGCCGGCGTAGTTTTCGTCCCAAAACACGCACGTGCCGGGGCTGCACTCGCGGTCGGCGTGCCGGGCGTGCACCGGAAAGGTCGGCGTGCCGCCCGCGACGATCCGCGGCACGGGCAAGCCGGCGGCTTCCAACCGGCTGCGCAATTGTTCAACCGGCACGAAGTCGGCCTCGGCATGTTTGATGCGGGCCTGCAGGTCGGCTTCTCGCGCGTGGCCGTCGTACACGTGAAATCCGCCCGGCTTCAGTCCCGGCAGATCGGCCAGCAATCGATAGACGTCGGCGGCCTTCTCGCCGGGCGCAATGCCCGAGCGGTGCATGCCATTGTCAATATCGAGCAGCACCTCGATCGTTTCGCCGCCGGCGGCGAAGGCGTCCGACAGTCGGCGCAAGGCGCCGGCGTCGTCGCCGATGGTAGAGAACTTCGTGTTGGGAAAGGCTTTGACCAACTGCACGAGCCGCTGAGGATTCGGCCCGACCGGCGGATAGGCGAGCATCACGTCTTCCGCGCCGACGCTGGCGGCCGTCTCCGCCTCGGCGATGGTGGCGCACTTGAACTTGGAGATGCCCGCCTCGCGCTGCATCTGAATGATTTCGGCCATCTTGTGGGTCTTCATGTGCGGCCGCAGCCGCTCGACGCCGCCGGCCAGCGCAATGATGCGTCGCAAGTTTTCCCGCACCCGGTCCAGGTAGACCAGCAGCGCGGGCGACGCGATCTCGTCGACGTTCTCAACCAAATACCAACGATCAGTCATGTGTTGTCCTGCGATGTTTGGAATCGATCGCCCCCCGGCGGGAGTTGCGCGGCGGCTCTCAGTTTACCGCAGATCCTCCCAGGCGGCGATCAACAAGCCGGCGGCGCGGTCGATCTCGTCTTCGTCCGTGTACCAGCCGACCGACAGACGCACGGCGCCCCGAGCCACCTCGGGATCCAGGCCGATGGCCGCCAGCGTGGCCGACAGGTGCGTAGCGCCGGAATGGCACGCAGCCCCGGTCGATGCGCACAACTCTGGAATGCGCCGCAGCACCTCAACGGCCGCCACGCCGGGGAAGTTCACGCTCAGCGTGTTGGGCAGCCGGGGGGCCCGTTCGCCATTGACGGAAAGTTCAGGCCCGACGGCCTCGCGCAACTTTTCCAGCAAACGGTCGCGGAGCATGGTCATGCGGTCGCCCGCTTCCAGCAGGTGCTTTTCGGCCAGGCTGGCGGCGCGGCCCAGACCGACCAGCGAGGCGACGTTCTCCGTGCCGGCGCGCATGCCCGACTCGTGACCGGCGCCGTGCAACAGCGGCTCCAACTGCACGTCGCGCCGCACGTATAGCGCGCCGACGCCCTTGGGGGCGTAGATCTTATGCCCTGCGACGGTAAGCAGATCGACGCCCAAATCGTCGACGCGAGCCGAGATTTTGCCGACGCTCTGCGCCGCATCGGTATGCACCAGCACGCCGCGTCCGCGGCACAGTTCGGCAATCTCGCGGATCGGCTGCACCACGCCGATCTCGTTATTGGCGTGCATCACGCTGACCAGCAGCGTGTCCGGCTGCAGCGCCGCTTCGACCTCGGCCGGATCGACCAGTCCGTCGCGATTGACGCCCACCACGGTCAGCTTCAATCCCATCCGCTCCAAGAAGGCGGCCGGCTGCACAACGGCCGGATGCTCGCAGCCGGAGATGATCAAATGGCCGCTGAGTTGCACGCCTGCACTGGCCGCCGGCGGGCAGGCGGCAAAGGCGCGGGCGAAGGCGGCGCCCTTCAAGGCCAGGTTGTTGCTTTCCGAACCGCCCGAGGTGAACACGATCTCGTCGCGAGTCGCTCCGAGCAATTGCGCGACGCGGGCGCGGGCGTCTTCCACCGCTTCATGGCAGGCGCGGCCCAGGGCATGGCTGCTGGACGGGTTGCCGTGCAGCTCGGCCAGGAACGGCAGCATCGCCTCTTGCACGGCCGGAGCAATCGGCGTCGTGGCGTTGTAGTCGAGATAGATCGATCGCATGCCGCCATTGTAGCGGACGACGCAGGAGCTTGCTTGCCGCGGCTGTTTGAAGATCAGCGTGCGGCGGCCTGAAGCGACCGATGAGGTCCGTAAAATAAAGGACGCCCTGGACGGCTTATCAGCCGTTCCAGGGCGCCATGAAATTCGTCGCCTGGCCAGTCGACGCGATTCGCCTTAACGCGAGGCCTGCTGCTGACGCAGGGCGGGAACGACGCGCTTCTGGACGTCGGTTTCCAACACGCCGAAGGCCTGCTCGTGACGCTGCAGCGTGAGCTGCAAAGCGTGCAACATCCGCTTGGCGGTGAAAAAATTGGTGACGATCCGCTGGTTGACCACAACCGGCTCGGTCGGCACGCCAAATGGCTGCGGGTTCAAACCGAAGTCGATGATCAACTCTTCCGGAGTTCCCGTCACGCGGCAGAAGTTCGCATACATCGCGATCAACTTCGAGTCATCCACTTTGACCTGCTGCGGACGAGCGGCTTCGGCTGCCTGAGGGGCTGCCGCCTCGGCCTGCTTGGCTTGTTCTGGTTTGTCGGCTTCACTCGACACGGAAGGCTCCTTTGATTTTGCCATCTTATCATTTTCCCCTAGTCCACCGCGCCCCCAAGGCGACGATGCATGCTTAAAAGAGTTTAACTCAGATTCCCAATCAGACCAGTAGCGAGCGGGGGCAATCACATCAATCCTTTAATTTTCCGGAAAATCCTAACGGCTCGAACAGTTTGCCTCGCACGACGTCTGTGAACTTCACGGCAGAGATCTCATCGAACGGCGTTAAAACCTTACGCGCACCGATCGTATCGGGCGTCCGCCGCTCGACGAGCAACATCTCGCCGCTGACTAAGAAACCGTCGAAAGGAATCTGTTCGCCGAACTTCGCCACCAGAACGCCCCGTTGGGGCACGTCTTTCGGCCAGTTCTGAAACCAGCTTTTCCAGGGCGAGTCTTCCGCCATTGTTGCCAAATCAAGTCGCTAACGTTTTTCAGTATACACAGACTTTCAACGCTAGCACTTCTTAGGCATACGCGAGAGATGATTTGGAGAATTTAAGTTAAGTTTGCGGGCAATCGTGCCGATTGTATCGGTCGTACCGGCCGCCCAGGCGAGCAAATCCTCAAAGTTAACGACGGAAACAACCCGTATCGCCGAGTCGACCCAAAACCCGTACTCAAGGTGTAGGATGCATCAAGCTTTGTTAATGTTTGCGGCAAACCTTCGGCAAACGATGCTTGCGGCGATGTTCTGCTGCCTGGCGATCGGCTGTGCACTGAGCTCCTGGCAAAGCTTGCATGCTGACGAGCTCGGCGCCGCCTCGCCGAACGGGCAACGGTTGACTGAGGATCCTGACGCCGGGTTTACAACCGTCTCCGACGCCAACACCCCCGCGCGCTTGCCGTCGCCGCCGCCATTTCGCTCGGCGCCGACTCGCCCGCTGACTTGTTGCCATCCAAACGCACCTCATCCCGGCCAGCAGATCCACCCGACGCTGGCGGCTCTGGCCGAGGCCGTGCGTCCTGGCCGCGGTCAGGCAATGGCCAGCCCTGCTCACTCGCCCGTCGAGCCGACGGCCGCGCAGCAAGAACCGGCTCGTCTGACGAGCGGCGTCGCGGAACTGCCGGCCGCGTCGCATGCAGATGAGCCGCTCGCCATGCCGCGTTCGACAAGCGAAGCCCGTCTGCCCGAAACGTCCGAGAGCAAGCGCGAAGCCCTGCCGCACGGCCAGCCCGTCGAGCGCGAGCGCCGTCCACTGGCGGCATTGCCCGCG
>DASZUP010000557.1:0-3295 GCA_035547635.1 Pirellulales bacterium | reverse complement strand
CGTTTGTGCGATCTCGCGCGCGAGCGTGTCCATCGTATCGACGAGAGGAACGACCGCGGATGGATTGTTGTTGTAATTGATCGCCACGTGGCCGTTGTTCAGCGTGCGGCCGTTGGCCGCAAACTCGAAGGTCACGACGTTGGCGCCTTGCGTGATGGTGAACGTCGCGCCATCGACGATGCCCGCGCCGCCGTTGGCCGGGACCTGGAACGCATCGCCGCTGAAGAATTGGAAGACCGTGCCCTTGATCGCGAACGTCTGGCCGTTCAGTCCGCTCTGGGCGCCGGTGAACGGCACGTTCAGCGCCACTGGCGAATCGACCGACGTCACGTTGGTGATCGTCACCTGATTGCCGGTCACCGCAGCCTGCACGTTGGGATGAGCGAGCTGGGCCCCGTTGATGGCTTCGGCGATTTCCAATGCCACTTGTACGTCGGTGTCGGTAGCGCCGGCGAAGCCGCTGTGATACAAGATTTGGACGACGCCCGGCAGGCTTTTGAATTTGCCGTTGCCCGCGGAATTCTGCGGGTTATTGACGTTGATGAACTCGAACGTCGTGCCATGGAGCTGGAACGTTTGCCCGTCCACGATGGCGCCGCCCGCGACGGCGGTGAGCCGGACGTTTTGCTGGAAGCGCGTGTCCTCGAAGCTGTTGGGCGTCGCCGAAATGGGCGCCTGGGCGCTGTCGATGATGATGTTGTTCGTGACGGTCGGCCGGGCCGACTCCATGTCGACGGCGTCGAACACCGTCGGCACGCCGTTGACGGAGACCTGGCCGCCGCCATAGCGAATCTTCGCTTCGTTGACGTAGTTCAGGAAAATGCCGAGCGGCTCCAGGCCCGAATCGTTGCGGAACACCAGCCCGCCCCAGTCGCCGCGCGTCGGCGCCGTATCGGGAAACTCGGTCTGGCCGCCGATCGTGTCATCCGCAAAGGAAGTAAACAGGACCTGGTTGCCGGGAATGCCCAAGACTTGCAACGCGCCCTGGCTGCGGTCGATGTTTTGGGCCGAGCTGCCGACGTCGATGATCGCCTTGCTCATCTTGAACTCGGCGCCCGGATCGATCATCACCGTTACGCCGCGCGGAACGTTGAACGTGGCGCCGTCGGCCAAGGGCTGGAATTGGTTGGCGGCGTTGTTCGTGCCGATCTGATAGGTGATGTCGCTGTACTTGAACGACATCGGCGTAGCGGGGGTCGATTGCACGATGACCGAGATCGACAGGCTTCCAGTGAGCGTCGCATAGACGTTGGTGAGATCGTTGGTCAACGTGACCGCCACGTTCCCCGCCGCGGCGCCGGCCAATGAAGAGGCGGAAATCGCCGCCTTGATCGCGGCCGCGACGTTTTGCGCCGAGTAGGCAGCCGGCAGCACGACGGCATAGTTGCCGTCGGACAGAAGCTGTCCGTTCACGGCGCTGGCGCTGTTGGTAAATTCGAAGGTTACATTGATCGTTCCTGCGCTGATTTTGAAAGTCTGGCCGGCCACGATCGGCGCGGCAGACCGCGGCACGATCAAGTCCGTGCCGCCGGTCGCGTGCGGCTGCGTCGTCAACGGCGTCGCGGGCGGCGGCAGAATTCCCAGCGTGATTCGCAGCTTGCCGGTCAGATTCACGTATTCGTTGGCGGCGTCGCTCGACAGGCCGACTTGCACGTCGCCGCTAGCGTCGCCTTGCGGCGAGGCGCTGGGAAATACGCTCTGAACGGCCGCTTGAATGGCGAATGCCGCGCCCAGCGGCGTATACGTGGCGGGCAAAACCACCGCGTAGTTGCCGTCGACGAGCAGTTGTCCATTCACGGCGCCGGCGGAATTGGTGAACTCGAACGTCGCGGCGACCGTTCCCGCGCTGACCGTGAACTGCTGCCCCACGGCGAACGGGTTCGCCGAAAGCGGCAAAACGAAGCTGGCTCCTTCGTTCCCTTCGATGCGCAGGTTCGTGCCGGGAATCAGCAACCCGGAATTGAGCGCGTCTTGGATCCTCGTGAACGGATTGGTGAGCGAGCCTAAGGGCCCGCTGATGTTTCCGGGACTAGGCGGCGTCTTGTCGACGAATATCGTGCTCGACGGATTGGTG
This sequence comes from Pirellulales bacterium, assembly GCA_035547635.1. GTDB lineage: Bacteria > Planctomycetota > Planctomycetia > Pirellulales > JAICIG01 > JAICIG01. The sequence continues at coordinate 1,221 of DASZUP010000557.1, read as the reverse complement.
ACGTTGAACCAGAAGTTGTACGTTCCGCCCGGCGTGCCGTTCGCATCGCCGTCGAGCGGTTGAGGCGAGTCCTCGCCGAGCGCATTGAGGCCGCTATCGACCGGCGCCACGTAGCTGACCAGGCTCGCTTTCGCCGGATTCGTCGGAGTCGACGGCGTGGCTTGGAAATTGAGCCTCAGCTCGTACATGCCGTTGGTCGTGCCGCCCCAGCCGCTATCGGCGATATTGGGATCGTAGTTCGTATTTCCCGCGCTGCTCACCCCGATGTAATACACGCCGGGCGTCAGGTTCATGTTGATCAGCGAGTCGGAACCGACGTAATCGTCGTTGCGCGAAATGACCGTCCGCTGAATCGACGAACTCAGCGCGGGGGCGCCGCTCGTATCGAGACTGATCGGCCCTTGCAACTGGACCTGGTTGAGTTCCGCCGTCGCCGTGACGTTCAAACCGCCCGGATTGCCGACCGAAACCGCGGCGCCCGTGATGGCATTGGCGATGGCAATCGCCAGGTCGTGCTGCGTATTGGCGGGCGCATAGCGGACCACAATATGGCCGGGCAACACGCCCACGTTGCCGCTGATCGTCAGGCCGGCGTTCTGCGGGCTGAACACGGTGCTCGCGTCGCCGCCGATATTGATTTTGCCGCCGCCGCTATAAGTGGCGTTGATGCTCTGAACGCCGAGGCCGTTGACGCCCAACGCGGCGTTCTTGACGGCCGAATTGATCGCTTGCACGACGTCGCCGGCGATGGCGGCCAGCGAATCGTTGGAATTGTAGTTGATCGGCGAATTCGTATCGCCGGGCGACAACTGGCGCCCGTTGACGGCGAATTCGAATCGCACCGTATGCGTTCCGTCGCTGAGCGAGAAAGTCCGCCCGTCGACCACTCCGCCGGCGGGCAAAGTGAGCGAGAGACCGCTATTGAACTCGAACGTTTGGGTGGTCGAGCCGCTGCCGCCGGGATTGGTGCTCGTGATGGAAAACGTCTGGCCGTCGCTCACGCCTAGCCCGCCGTTGGACGGCAAGCCCAGCAGCGTCAGTTCGTTGTACAGCGTGAGCACGGTATTCAGCCCGCTGGTGGGCGTCAGTCGTTGGGCAAGCGTCTCTGCGTTCAGCGCGCCCTCTTGGGTCAGCGTGAACTTATAGAGATCGACGTCCTTGCTGTCCGTGCGATACAGATACTGCAGCGCGGCGATGTCACCCGATCCCGGCAACGCAGGC